>JAMCTV010000144.1:4359-13525 GCA_023381235.1 Gammaproteobacteria bacterium | reverse complement strand
AGCACTTCGGGATGGGTTTCCAGATACGGCCCGCCGATGAGGTCTATGCAATAGGGCACGGCGGGGAATACCGCGTGCAGGCAGTCATTGATGGAGGAAGGCTTGCCCGGCAGATTGATGATGAGCGCGCTTACGGCAACGTGATGCAGGAGCACCAGATCACCGTGGTGGGCGGGGTGCCGGAACAGACGGTGCGCATGATTGCCGAGTCCGTCTGGATGGAACAGGCGCCGTGATCGAACAGGCTGCGCGCGTCGTCGAGGTGGAACAGGGTTACGCCTGGGTGGAGACGGAACGCAAAACCGGTTGCGGCGCCTGCGCGCAACAGAAGGGATGCAGCGCTTCGTTGTTCGATAAATTATTGGCTGTGCGCCGCGCGCGCGTGCGCGCGCTCAATATCCTGTCCGCCGGAGTGGGTGACGACGTGGTGATCGGCGTCGCGGAGCAGGCGGTGCTGCGCGGATCGTTTGCGGTGTATGCCGTGCCGCTGCTTGCCATGCTGGTATTTGCGCTCTGCGCCGAATGGCTGGCCGGCAGGTTTACTCCGGGCAGCGAGCTTTACACCATCGCCGCCGCGGTGATGGGATTCATGGCGGGCCAGTTCTGGCTGCGCCGCCACAATGCGCGTATTGCGGATGATCCGCGTTATCAGCCGGTCGTGCTGCGGCATTTATCCACTTAAAACTTATCAATCCGGGAGTATTTATGGAACCAGTCAGCGCAGGTAAGCGCATTTTGTTGGTTGTTATTGCGGGCTGGCTGGCGAGCTTGGCATTGATCGCGCAGGCGCGCGAGTTGCCGGATTTCACCGATCTCATCGAAAAGAGCAGCCCCGCGGTGGTGAACATCAGTACCACGCAAAAAATAAAGCACCCCAAGATGCCGCCGAACATGCCGAACATGCCGCGTATGCCGGACGGTACGCCGCTTGACGATTTCTTCCGCCACTTTTTCGGCGACGGCGAAAACCCACCCGATTTCGACACCCACTCCCTCGGCTCCGGCTTTATTATCTCATCCGAGGGTTACGTGCTCACCAACAATCACGTGGTGGACAACGCCGACAAGATCATTGTGCGCCTGAGCGACCGGCGCGAGATGCCCGCCAGGGTCGTGGGCCGCGACGAGCGCAGCGACATCGCTCTGCTCAAGATCGCCACGGATCATCTGCCGGTGGTCAAGATCGGCGACTCGAACAATCTGAAAGTAGGCGAGTGGGTGTACGCCATCGGCTCGCCGTTCGGTTTCGATCACTCCGCGACTGCGGGCATCATCAGCGCCATCGGACGCAGCCTGCCGTCCGACAGCTACGTGCCGTTCATTCAAACCGACGTCGCCATCAACCCCGGTAACTCCGGCGGCCCGCTGTTCAACATGGACGGCGAGGTGATCGGCATCAACTCGCAAATCTACAGCCGCAGCGGCGGTTTCATGGGGCTGTCGTTCGCCATCCCGATAGACGTGGCGATGGAAGTGACCGATCAGTTGAGGAGCAAGGGACGCGTCACGCGCGGCTGGCTTGGCATCCTGATTCAGGATGTCACCGCGGAGCTGGCCGAATCGTTCGGTATGGACAAGCCGCAAGGCGCGCTGGTGGCGAAACTGCTGCCTGACGGCCCGGCGCAAAAGGCCGGCATCCAGGTGGGCGACATCATCGTCGAGTTCAGCGGCAAGCCGGTGGAAGAGTCCTCCATGTTGCCGCGCCTCGTCGGCAGGAGCAAGCTGGGCGATAGCGTGCCGGTGAAGATCATCCGCAACGGCAAGCCGCTTACGCTCAAGGTGAAGATTGCCGAACTGCCCAAGGATGAGGAAATCAGCCTTGGTCAGGGCGATACGGAAGAGCACTCTGATAATCGTTTGGGCATCGCGGTGGAAGACTTGAGCGCCGAGCAGCGCAAGCAACTGGACGTGAACAGCGGCATCATCGTGCGCGAAGTGGGCAGCGGTCCCGGCCAGCGCGCCGGCCTGCGCCGCGGCGACGTGATCCTCAAGCTCAACAACAAGGACGTGAAAAGCGTGAGCACGTTCGCCAAACAGGTGGAAGCCCTGCCCAAGAATAAATCCGTCCCCATCCTGGTGCAGCGCGGCAGAAGCACGCTGTTTCTGGCGTTGAAGATCGAGGAGTAACGTCTCTTCCTGAAATACCCCCCCTGTCAGGGGGAGGGTTAGCAGCCTGTTGAAAATCTCATTTTCAACAGGCTGCGTGCGGTACAGGGATGTGCCGCCATTTTTCAAGCACGGTTTATGTGCTTGAAAAATGAAGCAAAGCAAAAATCACACTTTTTGCTTTGCGAGTTGAAAAAGCCCATGGATGGGCTTTTTCAACAACCTGCTAGGGAGAGGGTGCATAGGTTCTAGCTTTTCATCTTACCCATCAGCTCCCCCATTTGCACCGTCATATCGGCACGGAGGCCGGGGCGCCAAGCGCTGCGGCCTGGGCCGAACAGTACGATCACCGTCGAGCCCATGTTGAATCTTCCCATCTCCGCGCCGCGTTCGAGGCGGATGTTATCGTTTTGATAATTCCACTGCCGTATCGTTTCACCAAACGGCGGTGTGACTGCGCCCGACCACACCGTTTCGATGCCGGCGACAAACAGCGCGCCGACCAGCACCAGCGCCATCGGCCCGGCCTCGGTGTCGAACAGAGCGATGACACGTTCGTTGCGCGCGAATAAATTCGGCACCACCGAGGTGGTGCGCACGTTCACGCTGAATAATTTCCCCGGCACATACACCATCTCGCGCAGCCGTCCGCTGAGCGGCATGTGGATGCGGTGATAGTCTCTGGGAGAGAGATATAGCGTAGCGAATTGCCCGTTCTGAAACGGCGCGGCGCGCATTGCGGAGCCGCCCAGTAAATCTTTCAGGCCGAATGTATGGCCCTTGGCCTGAAAAATACCCCCGTCCTGAATTGCACCTATTTGACTCACTGTACCATCTACCGGGCAGGCGATGTCGTGCGCGCCGCTCACGACGGGGCGCGCATCCGGTTTCAGGGCGCGCGTGAAAAAACTGTTGAAGTTTTCATACGCCCGCGGATCGGGTTGCGCAGCGACGCTCATGTCCACGCCGTAGCGGCGGATGAACCAGCGGATCTGCCAGTCCTTCCACACCCGCAGCCGGCAGCGGGTGAGGGCGTACATGAGCCGCGACAGCGCATGTTGCGGAACCAGATATTGCGGCAGGGTTTTTAGCAGATCGCTGATAGCCATGATTTGAGGTGTAGGGGCAGAGAACAGATTTCTTCACTTGCTACTGCTTTTTCGGCCGGAAGGCGGTGAGCACTTCGGGATGGGTTTCCAGATACGGCCCGCCGATGAGGTCTATGCAATAGGGCACGGCGGGGAATACCGCGTGCAGGCAGTCATTGATGGAGGAAGGCTTGCCCGGCAGATTGATGATGAGCGACTTGCCGCGTATGCCCGCGATCTGGCGCGACAGTATCGCGGTCGGCACCACCTTCAACGATACCGCGCGCATCTGCTCGCCGAAGCCGTCCAGTATCTTGTCGCATACCGCCTCAGTCGCCTCCGGGGTGATGTCGCGCGGGGCGGGGCCGGTGCCGCCGGTGGTGACCACCAGGCAGCAGCCTTGCGTGTCGCATAAATCCTTCAGCGTTTCCTCGATCACCGGTTGCTCGTCGGGAATCACGCACGACAGCGCCTGCCACGGCGTGGCGAGAATTTTTTCCAGCGCCTTGCGTATCGCAGGCCCCCCTAAGTCCTGGTAAACGCCGCTGCTCGCGCGGTCGGAGACGGTGACGATGCCTATGCGTGCCGGAGAGGATTCCATCAGGAGTGCAGTAAATTCTGGATGAGCGGATGTTCAAGGTCTTGCGGCCGGTCTATATCGCGGCGCGCAGGCAGTTCATGCCAGCGCCATTGTAACTGTTTCAGGCGCGCGCGTGTAAGGTCCAGTACTTGTTCCGTGCCCCACGGGATATTTTCAAACGGTTGCGGGGCGACCCGGCGCAGGCCGAGCAGCACGTAACCGCCGTCCTCGGCCGGGCCGAGGACGGCGTCATAGCCTTGTTCCAGCATGGCTAAAGCCTCACGCAGATCATGCGCCGTGAGCGCGGGGCAATCCGTGCCGATAATTATGGCGTATGACGCCGTCTCCAGCGCCGTGCTTAAGGCGTGCGCCATGCGCGCGCCTAAATCACCCCCTTGCTGAGTGTGCAAGGTGACGCCGAATTCTTTTTGGCATTGCATGAAAAAGGGATGCGCCGCATCCGGCGCGCACCAAAGCTGCACCGGACTAAGTGCGGCGGCGGAGGCCTGTGCGATGCAGCGCCGCGCCAGTTGCTCATGCAGGCGCGCCGCACCTTGTGCGCCCAGGGTGGGGATCAGGCGCGTTTTCACCTCGCCCGCAACCGGCGCCTTGGCGAAAATCAGAATGACCCCGCCGGGAAAGAGTGTGGGTTGCGTCATTTGTGATAGATTTTTGCGAGCTGATGCGGATCCGCGCCCGACCTCTGCATTGCGAACGCAGCGCATACGCGAGGCGCAAGCGCCACATCAGAAAAATCGTGCGCAGAATGCCGTGCTGTTCCCAGCGGCGGCTGGAGGTGAGCACGCGCTGTTTCAGGCACAGCGGCGGGCCGTGCTTTTTTAGCGTGCGGCAAAGGGCGATGTCTTCCATGAGTGGAATCTCCGGGTAGCCGCCGGTTTTCTCAAACAGGTCGCGGCGCACGAAAATGGCCTGATCGCCGGTGGCGATGCCGGTGAGGCGCGAGCGCCAGTTCATCAGTGTTTCCACCACGCGCAGCAGCGGGTGCGAGCCGGACAGCCGCACGTCAAACCGCCCCCAGTCGCGTGCTTGCAGGGCGTCAAGGATGAGCGTATCCGCAGCATCAGGCAACAGCGTATCGGCGTGCAAAAACAGCAGCACGTCACCCTCCGCAGCGCTCGCCCCGGCGTTCATCTGCACAGCCCGTCCGCGGCCGCTGTGCACCACCTTGTTCATCCAGGGTTCGGCCAGAATGACGGTGGCGTCACGGCTGCCGCCGTCGGCCAGAATGATTTCATGCCCGCGTGTGCGCAATGCCTGCAACGGCCGCAAGGTGTCCACGATCCCGTGTGCCTCGTCGAGGGTTGGGAGGATGATACTTATGCGCGTTTCATTCATGCCTTTCAGGGTACTTGAAGATTCCACAACACGCCAACGGCGGCGGTCATGATGGAATCGCGGGTTGGGCGATGTTACAATATGCGCTTTCAGAATTCTGGAAAGCAACTGTTGTTACGCCAGGGATGGCAACGCAACTGTTTAAAAATATGGGGCGGTAGCTCAGCTGGGAGAGCGCTGCGTTCGCAATGCAGAGGTCGGGAGTTCGATCCTCCTCCGCTCCACCATCAATCAGTAACGAGTAGCGAGTGTCGAGTAGCGAGGAAAAGTTTTTACTCGCAACTCGCTACCATGTTCTCAGCTCAGCCGGAAGCGGCGGTTTTGAGCCATTTTTGCGCAAAGACTTCGGGCGTTTCAGGGTAGCCGAAGTAATACCCTTGTGCCTCATCGCAACCCAGCGACTGCAGGGCTTCCGCCTGCGCCGCTTCTTCCACTCCTTCGGCAAGCGTTCTGAGGCCGAGGGTGCGCGCCATGGCGATGATGGCGGCAACAATGGTGTAATCGTTGCTGTCCTTTATCATGTCGCGCACAAAGGATATGTCAATCTTGAGCTTGTCCACCGGAAGGCGTTTGAGATAGGTAAGCGATGAATAGCCGGTGCCGAAATCGTCTATCGAGAGCGTAAACCCCGCCGTTTTCAGAGCCTCCATCATTCCGATCGCCCGCTCCGCGTTCGCCATCAGTCCGCTTTCGGTGAGCTCCAGCGCAAGACAATCGGGCGTCAGGCCCGCCGCGCGCACGATGACCCGCGCCTTGCTGACGAACTCGGCCTCTTCCAACTGCTGGGCGGCGATGTTGACGGCGAGCCTTCCGGATAAATTCAGGCCGGTTTCCTGCCAGGCTTTATTGACGGCGAGCCGCCCGGGGAAACGCAGGCCGGCCTCTTGCCAGGCTTTCAATTGGCGGCAAGCCTCCTGCAGCACCCACTCTCCGATCGCCCTCATCATGCGGCGCTCTTCGGCAATCGGGATGAATTCCTCCGGTTCCACCCAGCCTCGTTCGGGATCGTTCCAGCGCAACAAGGCCTCGGCGCCGGAGATGGTTTTTGTCTGGAGATTCACGATGGGCTGGTAATGGAGCTGCAATTGCCCCGCCTTCAGGGCGCTGTTCAGGCGGCCGGCAAGCTCCAGGCGCTTGGCCAGCCCCGCGCTCATCTCCGGCCGGTAGAAGCGATAGCCGCCGCCTGATACCTTGGCGCGATACATGGCGATGTCGGCCTGTTTGAGCAGCTCATCGGACGATTTTCCATCCTCGGGATAGAAGGCGATACCGATACTCGCCCCCAGCGAAAAAGGCCGCCCCTTCACCGCAATGGGGTCGCCGAGCGCTTGCTGCAAACGTTCGGCGATGTGGACCACGGACGACTGGTCGGCCTCCCCGGCAGTGATGACGAACTCATCCCCACCAAAGCGGGCCAAGGTGTCCGCCTGGCGCAATACGCCCTGGAAGCGCCGCGCGACCTCGGCAAGCACCTGGTCGCCGATGGCGTGCCCATGGGTATCGTTGATTTCCTTGAAGCGGTCGAGGTCCATGAACAGGATCGCCACCCGCTGCCCGTGCCGTTCGGCATCGGCCAAAGCCTGGTTCAGGCGATCCATGAACAGCGCCCTGTTGGGTAGCCCGGTCAGCGGGTCGTAGAAGGCGAGATGCTCGATATGCGCCTCATGGGCTTTACGTTCGGCGATATCGGTCATGATACCGATGTAGTGGGTGATCACCCCTTTTTCATTGCGCACGGCGGCAAGCGACATCCACACGGGGTGAATCTCGCCCAATTTGCACCGGTTCCAGACCTCCCCCTGCCAGTGGCCGTCTTTGCCAACGCGTTCCCACATCGCGCGGAAAAAGGCTGCATCGTGCCGCCCGGATTTCAGGATGCCTGGTGTGTTCCCAATCACTTCTTCGCGCGCATAGCCTGTCATCTGCGTGAAAGCACGGTTCGCGGTGAGGATGCGCCGCCCGGCGTCCATGATGATCACGGCCGCGGCGCTTTGCTCGAACACCACGGCGGCAAGGCGCAACTCCTCTTCCGCGCGCTTGTGCTCGGTGATGTCCTCCACGACCACCAGCAGGTGGTCTTCTGCTTCTTCCGTAAGCTGGGTTCCAGCGATGGTGAGGCGCAGCCGCTTTTCGCCCAGCGCGGCGTCAATGCCGTGCAAGGCCATCCCGCTGGCGAGGACGGCTTGCGCCTGCCGGCGCAGATCGGGCAGCGGCAGGAGGTCTTCGAATTCGCGCCCGGAAACGTCTTCTCCGTTCTCCAGTTCGAACATCTCGCGGAAGGAGCGGTTGACGCTCCGCACCTTGAGGGCGTCGTCTACCACCATCAACCCCGCGGGAAGGCTCGCAATGATGTCCTCGGCGTAGCGCTTGAGGGAGGCGATGGCATGCCTGTCGGCCTGGATATAGGTGTCGAGGGCCAGCCCCATGTCCAGGAACACAATCTTCTGCAGCGCATGGTAGCCGGCGAGAAACTTGTCCGGGTCGTCGCCCAGCAGGCGCCACAGCTCGGGCAGCAGTCCGGTGAGGTACTTGCTGTAGGCGCCGAGGTACCACTTGGGCTCAAGCCCGATGCGCTGGTGGGCGACGCCTACGCGCAGACGGCGGAGTATGTAGCCGGGGCCGTAGTCGCCCGCGGTCAGGCTGTCGAAGTAGGCTGCCTGGGACTGCTTCAGGCGCTCCAGGGCCCGGTGATCGGAGATGAAACGGCGGGTTTCCTCGAACTTGATGAGATGGGCGTAAAAGTCGTCCACGAACCGCCGCGACACATCTTGCAGGCGCGCGTGCAACTCCGTGAGCAGGCTGACGTCGGTTTCATCAAACTCCAGGAATTCCTTGCGCCGGGCGATCTCTTGCGCGTTGATCCCGAGATCCCGGGCCAGCACGGCAACGGCTTCGTCCGAGAGGGGCATGGCTTGCTCCAGGGTCGGTCTACAGTGGCCTTTTATCACGTGAGGCGCGAAATGGCAATGAACCTTCGTTCCCCGGAAACGCCTTTTTCAACACCCCGTGCGTGGGCAGGTAGACGATCAGGGGAACCAGGAGCATCAATCCGGCAAGATACACCAGCGGCGGCAGCCAGGTCTGCGGCTGGTTGCTCCATCCATATACCCAGTTGATGTTCCGCTCCGGCTCCGTAAACAGATAGGTGGCGGGCAGCACCACCCAGCATAGCGCAGCCGCCGCGGGCAAGGCGCGCCGGTCGTAGCCGAGCCGGTAGAGCATAAACATGATCACCAGCGGCAGGAACACATGGAACAGCGACAGCCCGCGTAGCCACAGCGGCTGGGCGGGGTTGAACATGTAACCGGTCGCGTCCAGGCCGATCACATCGCGCCCGGCAAGCAAGCGGCTGAAGAAGTCCAGATTCCATAGAAGCTCCGGCAGCAGCACTGCGAGCGCCATCATACTGGTGAGCAGCGGGCTCTCGCGCCACAGGGCGATCACCGTGGCCAGGAGCGCGATATCGGAGCCCCACAGGAAATTTGCCGGGCCATGGTATATCCAGTACACCGGCGCCAGCACGGCGACGAACAGGGTGTAGGAAATCTTGATCCAGAGCGGGATCATCCCGCCATTGTCCGGCATGCTCAGGACGTGACGGTCATCGTGTGGCGGGCTTTTTCTTGCGGGCGGGCGGCGGCACGGCGCCGCTGCTTTTTGCACGTTTCCGGACCGGCGCCACGGGGCGGCGCGCGGCGGCGAAGCAGTCTTCGCGCCACAGGCAGTGGTACTGGTCGCACACACCATCATAGGCGGTGGCGAAACAGTCGAAGTTGCCCTCGGCGCGCTGAATTTCCCGGACGAGCTCGATCTTGCCGGACCGGCCGAGACTGAGCCCGCGGCTGCGGGCGATGTCAAGGATTTGCTGTATTTTCATGCCCCGTCTCCCTGCCTGTTCCGGAATTTGTCGCGCAATCATGGCGCAGGCCGCCTACGCGGACTTTGATACAGATCAAAAACGCGGCGGTAACAGATTCATTTCGGCGACGAGCGGCAGGTGGTCGGAGGCCGCGCGCGCCAGCTCCGAGTCCGGAAT
>JAMCTV010000144.1:0-4349 GCA_023381235.1 Gammaproteobacteria bacterium | reverse complement strand
CGGTCGAGTTCGATCTGCGTGTCGTTGAGCCGCTCGCGCAGGCGGCGGCACACTCGTGAGGACGGCAGCGCGTTGAAATCGCCGCACACGATAACCGGCGCGCGGCACTCCGGATGGGCCAGCCACTCCGGCCCGAGCAGCGCCTCGACCTGCGCCTTACGTTCGCGCGGCAGCAAGCCGAGGTGGGTATTCAGCACCTGAATCTCCGTGTCATCCACGACTACCGCCACCCACAACGCACCGCGCGGCTCAAGTAAGAGCTTGCCGGGCAGGCCCGGCAGCGGCCCCGCCTTCACCAGGCGCATGGGCAGATGGGTCAGGATGGCGTCGCCGTAACGTTCCTCTTCCAGATGCAGCGCCGGGTGAAAGTGGAAATCCATCTCCAGGCAGCGCGCGATCAGATGGGCCTGGTCGGCACCCTCGGTGCGCGCCCGCCCCACATCCAGCTCCTGCAGGGCCACAATGTCCGGTGCGCAGCGGGCAATCACGCGTGCGATGCGCTCGGGCGAAAGCTTGCCATCCATGCCAATGCAACTGTGCACGTTGTAGGTCATGACGCGCAGCGTGCGCGCGGTATCGCGCCTCGGCGCCCTGGGAGCCTTGATCTCGCTGCGGCCGCGGAACTGCAACGCCGCATGGCGCAAATCGCCGGGCCGGAGATAATCGCGTCCGTTCGAGGACAGCGGGATGTCCCGCGGCAGCAGCGCAAAGGCGCGGGTCTCTTCTGGTCCCGCGCCGCCGTGCGCGCCGTTTTCAATCGCAAAACTGCAGGC
This sequence comes from Gammaproteobacteria bacterium, assembly GCA_023381235.1. Classification (GTDB taxonomy): domain Bacteria; phylum Pseudomonadota; class Gammaproteobacteria; order SURF-13; family SURF-13; genus SURF-13. The sequence continues at coordinate 3,576 of JAMCTV010000144.1, read as the reverse complement.
CTGGCTGCCCGCGCGCCAGCCGCAGGCAAGAAAGTCGCCGGCATCGGGATGGTGACACAGGGCGATGAGATCCTGCGTCGCCTCGGTGAGAAACGGATGATCGGCCCCCAGCACTTGGGCGCCGTCCTCCGGCAAGGCGAGTTCTCCCGCCTCGCTCCAGGCGCGGGCGCGGCCCGGACCGTCCTTGATGAGCACCAGCGGCGCCTTGGCCTGTTCCGCCAGCGCGCGGGCGAGCTGAGCGCGCTCCGCCGCAGCCAATTCCCGGTCATAATAGATCATCGCCACCGGCCCCAGCGGCGTTACGGCCAACTGCGGAATTTCCGGCTCTTCCTCCCGGTTGGCGTGCACCGGCAACAACCTCTGGATGCGTTTGCCGCCGACCAGCCGCACCCGTTGCAACTGAATCCCGCGTTGCCCGCTTGACCGGTAGCGGATCGGCTCGCCTTCGTGGCGGGCGAACACTTCGGCCACGGTCTCGGCGAAACTCCGGCCACGCGCCTTGTCATAGGGCCGCGTGTGCTCCTGACCGTGATCGGAATAGACCCAGACATCATAGTGACGGCGGGCGGAGCGGTGCGCCGCGCGCCAGATGCGGGCGATGGCGTCATCAATCCCCTTCAAGGTCCAGTGGGCGAAGCGCGAGGACGGCCCGCGCCGGTGGGCCTGCTCGTCATAGCCGAGAAAATTCAAATGGATGATCGGCAGACCGCGCGCCGCGTCTATCTTCGCCCCGATGGTGGCGAGCTCGCGCAGCAGGATGGCGATCACCACCCGGGTCGGGACAAACTTCAGTTCCTTGAGAACGTCCTGGCCGTCAATCAGCCCACGCACGAAGTCAGCCAGCGCGAGCACCAGCTCCAGCACCAGAAGCACGGCGGTGCGCAGGAAACTGTACGCGTTAGTGATAACAAGAAAGGCCACCACCAGCGGGTTGGCTGCGCGCAGGGCCGGCCCCCAGCCCTGCGAGGAGGGGCAGAAGTGAGGTTCCGCTGCGCCGCCGGTGTAATTGTCAACGTAGGCGCTGCCGCCCTGGAGCAACGGCTCGCCGCCGCTGGTTTCAAGCTCGCGCTCAACCCGCGCCGCCGCCGCCGGTTCAAACATTCGCACCAGGCGTTTTGATGCGCGCTCCATGAAGTTGAAACCCGGCACGGCGCCCTTGACCCCGTAAAAAAGTTCGCCCTGAAAAGCGGCGGTCGCCGCCGGCACGCCGGCATATAACCGATGCAGCCGGTAGTGTTCGCGCTTGATGAGCCGCTGCAGAAAAGGCATCTCGCCCAACTCCAGCGCGCGCTCAAGCTCGCGTTGCGCAAGCCCGTCTATCTGTATCATGACCAGACCGGGGGCGGTCTCGGTGCCCCTCGACAGCGGCAAGCGCAGCAGGCGCGCCAGCCATTCACTACGGCTGAATGCGCGGCGCAAGCGCCGCACAAAGGCCTCGATACGGCCGATCACACAGGCCCCCGATACTGCGCTTCCGGCCCGCCGAATGCGGCGACGGCGGCGCCCGCCACACCCTTGAGGATGTCCCATTCGGCCTCGATGAGATGCAGCACGCGTTCCCACTGTTGGTAGGCTTCAGGCCGCGCGACAAAGGCCTGTTTCCGCAATGCCTCGTAGCAGTCCAGGGCCATGTCCGCCGTGCGCGGCATGGAGATCTCATCAGCGCTCGCGCGTGCGCCCTGGTTGAGCTGTCGGCGCGTTTCCGCAGGCAGTTGCGCGACCCATTGCAGCGCCGCGCGGAAGGCCTCGATGCCTTCCTCACGGAGCAGCCGCCCATTGCGCTCGTCCTTGACCACTTCCCGCACGCCGGGCGCGTCCAGCGCCACCACCGGTACGCCTGCGGCCATGGCCTCAGTCAGCACCATGCCCTGGGTTTCGCTCCTGGAGGCGAAGGCAAATACGTCCATGGCATGATAGGCGGCGGCCAGTTGCGAAGATTCGAGGATGCCCGCCACGTGCAGGCGCGCGCTTAAGCCTGCGCGTTCAAATATCGCCCGGACATCGGTCTCCAATGGCCCCTTGCCCACCAGCAGGAAATGGGCGCGTGGCTCTGCCTTTAGAAAAGCGCTCACGGCGTTGGCCAGAAACGTCAGATTCTTTTCCGGCGCCAGCCGCCCCAGGTGTCCAACCACGAAGGCGTCATCGGGGATGCCCATCGTTTTGCGAAAGTCCAACCCGTTTCCCTGCGCGAAACGTTCCACATTCACACCCGTGGGCACCACCGCGATGGGCGACTCGACCCCGCGCTCGCGCAGCAAGGCGGCGATGCTTTCGCTGGGGGCGAACACCTGATCGCACAGGTTGGCGTAGCGGGTGGCCAGCTCGATCACGAAGCGCCGGAAGGCCGGCGAGTCCACCGGCACGTAATGAGTGTACTGCTCGTACAGGGTGTGATGGGTGAAGACCAGCGGCAGCTCGCGGTAGCGCGCCACGCGCAGCGCCGTCATGCCGAGAAGATACGGGTGGTGGGTATGCACCATATCGGGCCGGAAGGCGTCCAGGGTTTCGGTCAGCAAACCGGAGACCGGCAGCACGGCGGAAAAATCGCTGCCGTTGAAGTTGTGGATGGCCGCGATGCGCACAACATCTGTTTCATCCTGCGGCTGATGGGCAAACTCCGGCGCCACCACCAGCACACGGTGGCCGCGGCGCCGGTACTCCGCGGTGAAAGCCTGCACCGAACGCGCCACCCCGCCCACGTGCGGCGTGTAGGTATTGGTCAGCATGACGATATTCATACGTATTCTTGCACCAGCTCCACGGACACCGCGCCCGGTTTGGCGACGGCGGGCCGGAAGCCGGGCAGACGCACCTCGATGACCGGCGCCGCGCCATGCCAAACGCCGCGCCAGGCGACGGTGACGCGCGCGTTTCCTGCGCCAGGCTCGATGGTGATTGAAATGGGGCCGAAGGCGGTCGGCGCCGGGCCGAATGCGAGCGGCGCACCCTGCTCCAGCCAGTGTGCCGGCACGCCCTGACACAGAATCAGCGCATCCTCCTCTTCGCGCACGAAACAATGGCGTATCATCAGCACCCACTCCGCCGCCGCCCACACGTGCTGGCCATCGCCCATGCAGCCGCCGCCGGTGCGCGGGTGTATCGCCTCGGGCCACTGGCCGGTGGGCGAGGCCAGCTTTGCTACTGCGTCCATCAGCGCCAGGTAACGGGAGTCCCCGGCGCGCAGCAGCACCTGGGCCAGGTGCAGGGTGAGATAGGGGTTGATGCCGGAGTGAATCATGTCCTGAAAGAATCCACCTTGAACCATGCAATTCTGCAGTAGGAATTCGACCGTATCGAGCAGGCGCGGGTCATCCGGCGCACAGAGTTGCGCCGGGTAGCCCGCGGCCAGCGAGCCGATGGCCCCGGCGTCCAGCCTGCGGTAGGGCGAGGCCGGCATCGCGGGGCGGCCCAGACGTTGGGCCGCCCCGGCCAGGCTGCGCTTCACGGCGCGCTGAAATTTTTCAGCCTCGCGCACGAACTCCTCGCGCAAGGCGTCTGCATCCATCATAGCGCACAGCGCCGCCGCCGAATGCAAACCGGCCACGCCCCAGAACCCGTCCCAGTACTACAACTCAT
>JAMCTV010000143.1 GCA_023381235.1 Gammaproteobacteria bacterium | reverse complement strand
ATACCAAGCACGTCGAATTGGCGCGCGTCGCCATGACCGGCAACGATTTAAAGCTGGACGACGGCGTCGGTACCTGCGGCAAGGAGGGCCAGAGCGTGCCGGTGGGCGTGGGCCAGCCGACGCTGCGGATTAATGGACTGACGGTGGGCGGCACGGCGTAAGAAACCCAGGCGCGCCGGAGGATTCAGGTAAGCAGCTTCTCCAGCAACGCCTTCTGCGCGTGCAGGCGGTTTTCCGCTTCGTCCCACACCACACTGTGCGGGCCGTCTATGACTTCGGCGCTCACCTCTTCGCCGCGGTGCGCGGGCAAACAGTGCATGAACAACGCGTCAGGCTTGGCGCGCGCCATGAGCTTGGCATTCACCTGATAATCCGCGAAGTCTCGCGCGCGCTTGGCCTGTTCTTCTTCCTGTCCCATGCTGGCCCACACGTCGGTGACAACGAGGTTAGCGCCTTGCACCGCCTGCATCGGGTCGCGCGCCAATTCGACGTGCTTGGTATGCTTGAGCAGCGCATGGTCCGGGTCGTAACCGGTTGGCGTGGAGACGCGCAGATGAAAGCCAAATAAGCCCGCCGCCTCGATGTAGGAGTGGCACATATTGTTGCCGTCGCCCACCCAGGCCACGGTTTTGCCTTTTATCGAGCCGCGCTGTTCAATGTAGGTCTGTATATCCGCGAGCACCTGGCAGGGATGATATTTGTCGGTCAGCGCGTTGATGACCGGCACGCCGGAGTGCGCGGCGAAACGTTCCAGCTTTTCGTGCTCGAAGGTGCGCACCACAATCACATCCGCCATGCGTGACAACACGCGCGCGGTGTCCTCAATCGGCTCGCCGCGGCCGAGTTGGGTATCGCGCGGCGAGAGGAAGATCGCGCCGCCGCCGCACTGGATCATGGCGCTCTCGAACGACACGCGCGTGCGCGTGGAGGATTTCTCGAACACCATGGCAAGCACCTTGTTTTTCAAAAACTCGTGGCGCACGCCCTGGCGCTGCATGGTCTTGAGTTCGATGGCGCGTTTCAGCAGCGCGGCAAGCTCATCCGGCTGGAGATCGCTTAAGGTAAGAAAATGCCGCACGCTCATGTTATGCCGCCTTGGCGAAACCTTTAATCAGCCCACTGACGCCCGCGACGATCTGATCCGCCTCGGTTTCGCTGATGACGAGCGGCGGCAGCAGGCGCACCACGCGCTCGGCGGTGACGTTAATCAGCAAGCCTTGCGCCAGCGCTCGCTGCACCAGATCGGCGCAAGGGCGATCCAGTTCGATACCGATCATCAGGCCCTTGCCGCGTATCGCGGTCACGTGGTTCAGCCCCTCCAGCGCGCGGGCGAATCCGGCCAGCATGCGCGCACCAAGCAGGGCAGCGCGCTCGTCCAGCTTTTCCTGCTCCAACGTCTTCACCACGGCGAGCGCGGCGCTGCACACCAGAGGATTGCCGCCGAAGGTGGTGGCGTGACTGCCGGGCTGGAACAGTTCCGCCGCCGTGCCGCGCGCGAGGCATGCGCCTATGGGCACGCCGTTGCCGAGGCTCTTGGCCAGCGTCATCACATCGGGCGTCACGCCGGTATGCTGAAAGGCAAACCACTTGCCGGTGCGGCACATGCCGGTCTGCACCTCGTCCAGCATCATGAGCCAGCCGCGCTCGTTGCACACGGCGCGTATGGCGGCGAGGTAATCGTCATCCGGTATCTGTATCCCACCCTCGCCCTGCACCGGCTCCACCAGCACAGCGGCGATGTCGGGATTTTTCTGCGCGATGCGGTTTAATGCCCCGATGTCATTATATGGCGCGCGCACGAAGCCCTGCACCAGCGGCTCGAATCCGGCCTGTATTTTTTTATTGCCGGTGGCGGTCAACGTGGCGAGCGTGCGTCCGTGAAAGCTGCCTTCCATGACGATGATGGCTGGCACGGCGATATTTTTGCGATGCCCGTGCAGCCGCGCGAGCTTGATCGCGGCCTCGTTCGCCTCCGCGCCAGAGTTGCAGAAAAACGCCTTGTCCATGCCGGAGACGCGCGTGAGTTGCGCGCCCAACTCTTCCTGTTTGGTGATGCGATAGACGTTTGAGGTATGCAGCAGCCGTTGCGCTTGCGCGCACAGGGCCTCGGCCACCGCTGGGTGGGCGTGGCCCAAGCCGCACACCGCAATCCCGGCGATCGCGTCGAGATATTTTTTGCCTTGTGTATCCCACAGCCACGCGCCCCTGCCGTGATCGAAGGCCACGGGCAGGCGGCTGTGCGTGCTCATTAAAAAATCAGTCATGCCAAATTCCGTTCCGCAAAAAGAAAATGGCAGCCCCAGAGACGGGGCTGCCACTATCAGCCTGCAAAACTATTATTATAGCGTTTCCGCTGTCAACGGGTAAGCAAAGCCCGTCCCATGCAGGTCTGCTAAAAAACTCCTACGGCGTGTGACGACGATGCCATGAAAAACAGCATGGGAATGGACAGCGCGGTGTTGACGCGCGAGGTCAGAAACGCCACGCGGCGCGCCTTGGCCTTTTCCTGGTCGGTAGCCGGCTTCAGTCCCAGCACCTTTTTCTGATTCGGCCAGATCAAGCCCCACACGTTGAACAACATGATGGTGCCGAGCCAGGCGCCGATGCCGATAACGGCGTCATCGCCCTGCAAGGTAAAAGCCGGCACAAAACGCTCGCCCAGCAACGCCGCGCCCGCGAGCCAGGTGGCCAGCGCCGCCCAGCGGAACCACAGCAGCGCGCGCGGCAGCACATATTTGGTGATACCCGCGCCGCCCGGGCCGCCCTGGTCGGCGTTGGCCGCCGCCATCGCGGGGGCTTGCACTAGGTTGAAATAATAGAGCAGGCCGATCCAGGTAATGCCCGCCAGGAAATGTATCCAGCGTGAGATGAGCGGTACCCATTCGTTTTCCATGATTTAATTCCTCTTGTTAGTGGGCGCTTTAGTGGGCGTTACAGTGAATGTTACACAAGGGCATTGACGATGAATGTCAGAATCACCATCAGCACCAGGCCTGATATAATCGTTCCGGTAATCGAATCAAGCGGATTCTTCATATATGTTCATCCTCATTAAGGTTGACGACTGCAGATGGGTGCAGCGTTAGAGAGTAATGCAGCGCGTCTGACAATGCAACAGACAAAGTCCCCGATCCGTGTGCGGGATTAGCGGCGAGTTGCGGCTGGATAACGCCGCCCTCGACTTGGCGGCGGTGCGGCGCATGATGCAGGCGCTGGAGCGGCGCGGTCCGGACGACAGCGGATTTTACAGTGACGGCCCGCTCGCCTTCGGCCACCGGCGGCTCGCCATCATAGATTTGTCACAGCGCTCGCACCAGCCCATGGCGGATGAAGCCCTGGGTCTCAGCATCGTATTCAACGGCACGATTTACAATTACCAAACGTTGCGCGCGGAATTACAATCGCGTGGTTATACATTTTTTTCCGGCGGCGACACCGAGGTCATTATCAAAGCCTATGCCGCCTGGGGCGAGCGCTGCGTGGAACAGCTGCACGGCATGTTTGCCTTCGCCATTTGGGACGCAAAAAAACAATCGCTGTTCCTCGCGCGCGACCGCTTGGGGATAAAGCCGTTGTATTACAACCACACCCAAAATTATTTCCGCTTCGCCTCCACCACGCAGGCGTTGATCGCCGCAGGCGGTGTGGATACGCGCATTGATCCCGTCGCGCTGCACCATCAGCTTACGCTGCACGCGGTCATCCCTGCGCCACGCACGATTTTACAAGGCCTGCGCAAGCTCGCCCCCGCGACCACTATGGCCGTGGATGCTCAAGGCCACAGCGCCACGCGCCGTTATTGGGAACTTAAGGCAGAGCGCCCGGTGCAGCCGAAAACCGAAACGGAATGGATAGCAGCCGTGCATCGAAAGCTGCGCGAGGCGGTGGAAAAACGCCGCCTGATCGCCGACGTGCCGGTGGGCGTGCTGCTCTCCGGCGGGCTCGATTCCAGCCTGATTGTCGCGCTGCTTGCCGAGGCGGGGCAGAAGAATCTGCGAACCTTCTCCATCGGCTTTGAAGACGTGGCTCAGGAAAAAGGCAGCGAGTTTGAATATTCCGATCAGGTCGCCGCGCGTTACGCCACGCAGCATCAGCGTTTTTTGATTCCCAACGGTGAAGTGCTGGCGTGCCTGCCGGAGTGCATGCGCAACATGTCCGAACCGATGGTGGCGCAGGACGCGGTGGCGTTTTATCTGCTGGCCGAGCGCGTGTCGAAAGAGGTCAAAGTCGTGCAGAGCGGACAAGGCGCCGATGAAGTATTCGGCGGCTATTTCTGGTATCCGCTGATGCAGGCCGAGCAAGGCAGCGATCTGGAGCGCTTCCGCAAACATTATTTCGACCGCACCCACCAGGAGTTCCTGGAAACCGTCACGCCTGATTATCACGGCGCCGATCACACATCCAGGTTGATCGAAACACTGCTCGCCGAGCCAGGCGCCGATACTTTCATGGATCGCGTGCTGCGCATGGATGCCACTACGCTGATCGTGGACGATCCCGTCAAGCGCGTGGACAACATGACCATGGCCTGGGGGCTGGAGGCGCGCGTACCGTTCCTCGATCACGAATTGGCGGAGCTGGCCTTGAGCATGCCGCCGGAATTGAAATTGAAAGACGGGGGCAAGCATCCATTGAAAACCATCGCGCGCGGATTATTGCCCGACACAGTGATAGACCGCCCCAAGGGCTACTTTCCCATGCCCGCGCTGAAATACGTGCGCGGCGAATTCCTGAACTTCATGCGCGAGGTGTTGAATTCCGAAGCCTGCCGTCAGCGCGGCCTGCTTCGGCGCCCCTATGTCGAAAAACTACTTGCCGCCCCGGAGCAGCACATGACGCCGCTCAACGGCAGCAAGCTGTGGCACCTCGCGCTGCTGGAGTACTGGCTACAGTCGAACGTAGATTGATCCTAACCGGGGTTATATGGAGAGTAGCCCTGGAAAAACCACTGTAAGGGCAAGGCATTTGCAGTTTCAACCACCTCGTTGACAGCAAACTCCACCAGCCGCTGCGCACCCGGAAAGTTTGCCGGTGCATCCCAAATGATTTTTGCCGTACCTGTCAGTTGCAGGGTGCGGCCGTTGGCAAAGTCCACAAACAATAAACCTGCTCGTGGATAGGCCGTGATATTGCCCAGCGTGTTGAACATGTTGTTGCCGATATAGTCCGGCCACAGCAGCGTTTTCTCATCCACTATTTTTACAAAGCCAGGATTGCCGCCGCGGTGCGAGGCGTCCGTGCCGCCATCAGGGTAAAAACTGCCTATAAAAAACGTATCGGCCTGTTGAATCCAAACCTGCTGCGCCGCATTAAGTACATCATTCCGTTGCACCATGGCCGGTGTCGCCACCGTTTGCGCAAACTCCCATTCACGGGCCTGGATATATTTCGGACAGTTGGAATAGACCTGTTCCGCGTAAATCACGACGCCATCATCCCGCAGCTCGCCCTTGCCGTTTATCCGCATCCGCTTGCGTGTGGCGAACTCTATTACCAGCATGCCGATATTAGGATCGGCCTGTAGATTCTCACGCAAGGGATCGTGACTGAGCGGCAGACCCTCTATCGCCACTGTGTGTTCATCTGTGGCACGCATAAAACCTGGCCTACCGGTGAGTATGGAAACCCATACCCGGCCCTGCGCGTCCACACTGCTCAGCACTGCAAAGGGCTGGCGGCGCAGAAATTCCTGCGCCGCCAGCGGCATCTCCGCGCCTATCATCTTCCCAACGCGGCCGGCTTGGTGCTGCACCCCCGCGCGGGCCTGCACCTCCAATTCGCCGTGGTGGTACATGGATGCTTTAGAAAAAGCCGCAGGATGGAGCGCCGGGTGTGGGCGCCTGGCACCCTTCTGCGCCGCCAGGCGCGTAAATCTCCAGGCGTATGCCGTCGGGGTCTTCAAAAAAGATGCCGCCCGATTGCGCGCCTTCGCTGTGCGGCACCACACCGTCGTATTGGAAAGTCACGTTGAGCGCCATCAGTTTTTTCTCAAATTCCTTCACCATATCCATGTCCGGCACCTGAAACGACAGATGATGCAGACCCGGCCGGGCCTTTTCAAAGTAACCCTTACTCTGCTGCCAGAGCGTAATGGGCAGCTTGTCGCCGTTGCTTAAAAAAGCCCATTCGCGCCCGGCTTGCAGTGATTCCTTCAATATCTGGAAACCAAAAACCTCCTGATAAAATTTCTTGGAGCGCTGGATGTCGCTGACGTTGAGGCCTATATGGCCGGTTTCTAGGGTATGATGAGCATGCATAATGTCCTCCTTATTTGGTTTGTCAGGATTAAACGATATAACCTTTAAAACAGTATTTAGATAGTTAAACATAGGGTATTATAACCTGTCAATAGTTATTTTGTTGGTTAGTCGGACTCGCGCCATGACATCCAAACAAGACTTTGCTTTTATTGCAGAAAACCTCGCTCTCGACCTGGTCAACAC
>JAMCTV010000142.1 GCA_023381235.1 Gammaproteobacteria bacterium | reverse complement strand
AAACCCTCGACGCTGGACAAGCCGGTATAGCTGAGGCCGGGTAGGCCGAAACGCAGAACCGTGTGAACGGACATAGAGTGCAGCGCAATCAGGGGGTCAACCCCGATTATACAGTTGTATAAGGTGGCGCACTCGTTCCGGTATGTCCGGCGTGACCTGACCCCAGGTAAAGCGCCAGCGCCAGTTGCCGGAGGTGGTGCCGGGGGTGTTCATGCGCGCCTCGCTGCCCAGCATCAGGATGTCCTGCATCGGGATCATCGCCAGGTGCGCGACCGAGGCCAGCGCCGCACGTATCAGCGGCCAGGGCATAGGCTCGCCGGGCGCGCCTAGGTAATCATCCACGTATTGCTTCTGTTCCGGCGGCAGCTTCTGGAACCAGCCGAGCGCGGTGTCGTTGTCATGCGTGCCGGTGTAGACCACGCAATTGGTTTCATGCTGGTGCGGCAGATAGGGATTCTTGGCGCTGCCGTCAAAGGCGAACTGCAGCACCTTCATGCCGGGCAGGCCGTATTTGTGGCGCAGCGCGTGCACCTCCGGCGTAATCAGTCCGAGGTCCTCGGCTACCAGCGGCAGTGCGCCAAAGTGTTGCTGCAAGGCGTTAAACAGCGCCTCACCCGGCGCCGGTACCCAGCGACCGTTGATGGCGGTGGGGTGGTCGGCGGAAATCTCCCAGTAGGCTTCGAAGCCGCGGAAGTGATCTATGCGTATCAGATCGAACAATTGCAGCTGACGCTGCAGGCGCTCAATCCAGCAGCGGAAGCCGCTGGCGGCGATGCGCTCCCAGCGGTAATGCGGGTTGCCCCAGCGCTGTCCGGTGCTGGAAAAATAATCCGGCGGCACGCCCGCCACCACGCGCGGATTGCCCTGCTCATCGAGATCATAGTCGGCGCGGTGCGCCCACACGTCGGCGCTGTCATGCGCGACGAAGATCGGCATGTCGCCAAACAGCCGGATGCCGCGCACGTTGGCCGCGCTCTTTACGGCTTGCCACTGCTCGGAAAAGATGAACTGCTCGAAGTAAATGTGTTCGATGATCGGTTCCAAATCAGAGCGCGCTTCTTCCAACGCCTCCGGATCACGGTCACGCAATTTAGCCGGCCATTGTGTCCAGATGCGCTCGTCATGGGAGTATTTGAGCGCGCGGTACAGCGCGTAGTCTTCCAGCCAATAGGCCTCATTGGCGCGGAACGCAGTATAGGCGGTGCGCTGTTCGGCCGCGGAGTGCCGGAAAAAGTTCTGCTGCGCCTGCATAAGTAAAGCGTGGCGCTGCCTTTGTGGGTGAGGGCCATCGCCCGGTAGCGCTTCGGGGCTTAGCCAGCCTTGTCCAGCGAGCCGCTCCAGGCTGATGAGCAGGGGGTTGCCGGCAAACAGCGACAGGCATTGATAGGGTGAGCCGTCCTGATGCGTGGGGCCGAGCGGCAGGGTTTGCCACAGCGTGATGCCGCAGGAGGCGAGAAACTCCATGAAGCGCTGCGTGTGCGGGCCAAGATCACCGTGTACTCCCGCACCCGGTAATGAGGTCGGGTGCAGCAGTATGCCGGCATGGCGCGAACCCTGAGGAGGGCTGGCCGGGGTCACGCGCCGCCCTGCGCGCGCATCACGCCGCCATGCGCAGGCGCGCCCATGCCGTGGCTTAACACCTGGGTCAGCTCTTCAGGCACCGGTTTGCCGATGAGCTGATATAAATTGCCCAGGTGTTGGCGAAACAGGCGTTCGAAGTCGCTCACCGTTTCGCCGGGGTTATAGTCGCCGAACCACCAGAACCAATCCGAGCCTTCGCATATTGCAAGCTGCTCCAGGATTTTTCCGCGACGGTCGTCGGTTAAATCACCCGCGGCAAGCGCCTGGTCAACGGCGTTCTTCGCCTCGCACAGCCGGTCCCAGCCGCGGTTTTTGTCCACGCTGCCGATCCAGGTGGAAAAAGTGCCGTACACCCAACTGCCCGCGGCCAATGCGTCAAGCGGCGTGGGCGGCGCTTCTTGCTCTCTTTGTTCCAGATAATCGGTGAAAGTGGTGAGCTTGATATGAGGGTGCTCGCTCAGGCGCTCGTAGAGGGTGGTTAAAAAATAATAGCCGTTAAAGGGATAGTATTCCCAGGCGTTTTCTCCGTCCAGAATGATGGAGACGATTTTGTCCGGACGGGGTTGCGCGGCGGCAATGGTTTGCAGATGGGAGATGAGGTTATTCACCGCGTCTTCGGCGTGCCATTTGGCATAGGTGAATCCGATCAGATCGGACAGCCCGTCGTCACGGAAAAAACACGTTGTGCCATTGATTTGGTATGGCTGGTAGAGCCAGTCTTTGTGCGCGCTATCCATGTTTGCGCCGTTTTTTTTCAGGCTGTTGGCGAGCACCGTCTCGCCGCTCGCCGCCCAACGCAGCCCGTATTGGAACAAGAGGCGCAAAGCGGCTTCGCTGACGCCGCCCTCCGCGGGCCAGCAGCCTTGCGGAGCGAAGCCGAAGTGCGCGCGGAAGGTCTCCATGCCGCGCTGGATATGCCAGTGCGCGCGCGCTTCGCCGTCGGGATAGGCGCTGGCTGTAGGCAGCGGCGCGTGAGGCAGGCTCTCATGCGCGGATTCGAAGTCGAGCAACAGCGGCAAAATCGGGTGCGCGTAGGGTGTGAAGGAAAGCTCCACCTGACCGCATTCCGCCAATGCGCGGTAGCGCGGTATGACGCTGCCGATCAGTTCCGCGATGATTTCCAACAGGCCGCGCCGGTCTTCCGGCGTATAGCCGCAGCCCTTGTCTATTAGTTGCTGCACCTTCTGGTTGGTGCGGCGCACGGTTTCGCCCAGCCAGGCCAGGTGATACCAGGTGACGATATCGGTGAAGTACTGATCCGAGAGGTAAACGGTGCATTCCGGCCGCTCGAACACCAGCGCGGCGATGTCCGCCAATGTGCGATAACCGGGGAAGGGCAGGATGAGGTGTTCACGATTCACACGCAAACATGTTTTGACCAGCGTCTGGCGCTGCTCCTGCGTGGCAGGCGGAGCGGGGGCGGCGAGCGCGGCGAGCAGCGGATCAGAGAGCACCGTGCCGTGCGTGAGAAAGTTT
>JAMCTV010000141.1 GCA_023381235.1 Gammaproteobacteria bacterium | reverse complement strand
TTATCTTCCCGCTCATGTTGCACGCCCTGGTAGGCGTCAGCGATGCCATATTCGGCCAGGCGGCGGCCGATTTCTTCGGCGCGCCAGTCACGAAAGCCGCGCAGGCGCGCCAAGCCCTGCTGCAAAACGGCATTGGCCGCGTCAATGTGAAGACCGATGATGTGCACCGTTTTGTCTTGCCAGGTGACGGAGATTTCCACTCCCGGCACCAGGCGCAAACCCAGGGTTTGCGCGGCGGCGCATGCCTCGGCCAGCCCCTCGGTACTGTCGTGATCGGTCAGCGCCAGCACCTGCACGCCTTGCGCATGGGCGCGCGTCACCAGACCGGCCGGTGTCAGCGTGCCGTCCGAGGCGGTGGAGTGGCTGTGCAGGTCGTGCAACATGAGCGGGAAGATAAAAAATGTTATTATAGCACCGTTAACGGCATGGCTTGGGGCCAGGATTCTTCAGCAGGGGCGAACAAAGATGACTTTTGTGGTGACGGAAAATTGCATCAAGTGCAAATACATGGATTGCGTGGAGGTGTGCCCGGTAGACTGCTTCCACGAAGGCCCGAATTTTCTGGTCATTGATCCGGATGAGTGCATAGACTGCACCTTGTGCGAACCCGAATGCCCGGCCAACGCCATCTTCGCCGAAGACGCGGTGCCGGAGGATCAAAAACACTTCACAGAACTCAACGCCGAGCTTGCCAAGCAGTGGCCGGTGATCACGGAGATGGGTGAACCCCCTGCGGACGCCAAAGAATGGGATGGCGTGAAGGACAAGCTGCAATATCTGGAACGCTGAGCCTGCCGCTGCCGCGCGCGGCAATCCGGGTCCGCGCGTGACTGAACACGCCGGGCTGCGGCTGATTACGGTTCCCTACGGCGCGGATCCGCTTGCCGCGCTCGCCGCAGAAATCATGCGGCACAGCACAAGCGCGCCCGGCCTTGGCGCGGTCATCGTTCTCTTGCCTCAGCACGCTGTTGTTGCTGCGCTACCTGCTGGAGCACCCCGGCTTGTTCGCCAGCGCCGACCCGCTGCCGCTGGCGGAAAATCTGCTGCAATTGTTTGATGAGCTGGCGCTGCATCATGTTTCGTTCGGCTCCAATCTGGCCCAGTTCACCGGACAGCTTGCCCAGGCTTACGGTATTCCACAAACAGGTCTCAATGCCAAGCCTCCCGTCGCGTTAAGCACCGAAGCGCGCCTGTTGCATACCCTGTGGCAAGCCTGGCGCGGAGAGCTCGCCTCGCTCAACAAAACCGACAGCGCAAACGCTTATGTCGCCAAGCTCGCTGCCGCGCCGGATGCTGTTCCCAGGCAGGCGCAAATTTATCTGGCCGGATTCCACGAATTTCTGCCCGCCGAGCGCGCCTTCCTGCGGGCGCTCTCGGCGCGTCAGGCCGTCACCCTGCTGGCGCATGGCGCGCCCGCCGCTGAAACCGGCATTCAGGACTATCATCCCGATGCGCCGCTGATTGCGCTGTTGCAGCACTTCGACTCAGCCGCAACCGCGCCCGCTCCTGATGAGGCTTACACCCAATTCATAAGTGCGGTTTATGCGGCGCACAGCGCGCCTATGACGCAGCGCGCGTGTGATTTCGCGCAGCGTTATCCACACAGCCCTGCCGCCAGCCGGCTGCAACTATACGTTGCGCGCGGCATGGAGCAGGAGGCGAGCGCACTGGAACTGCAAGTGCGCCTGTGGCTGCAACAGGGCAAAACACGCATCGCCGTGGTAACCGAAGACCGCCGTCTGGCGCGGCGCATGCGCGCCCTGCTGGAACGCGCCGGGATTGCCCTGCACGACAAGGCGGGCTGGGCGCTGTCCACCAGCAGCGCCGCCGCCGCGCTGGAGCGCTGGCTGCAAGGCGTGGAACAAAACTTCGCCCATGCGCCCTTTTTCGACCTGCTGCGTTCTCCCTTTATCTGGCCGGAACAGGAACGCGGTAACCTGCTCAGCGCGGTCTATCATCTGGAGCAGAAAATATTGGCCGCCCGCGTCACCCGTGATTTGATGCGCTACCGCGCGGTTTTAGACAGCGATGGGCAAGGCGAGGCGGAACTGAATAACGCGGCGGCGCACCTGCTCGATCGAACACAACATGCGGCGGCGCCGCTGCTCGCCATGCTGCAAGGCGGCAAACATTATCTCGTCACCCTGCTCAATGCTTTGCGGGAAAGCATGCAGCGCCTCGGCATGACGGCGGCGCTGGAGCATGACGCAGCGGGCAAACAGTTGCTCAGCGAGATGGAACAGTTGCGCGCGGCCGCGCCGCAACGAACCCTGCCGCTGGCCTGGCCTGAATTTCGCAGACTGCTCACGGACCTGCTGGAACGCGCGCATTTCATACCCTCCGGCGACGTGCAGGGATGCACTAGTGTCGCGGGAGGCAGGACGCCGGGAGCGACCGCGGCGAACCAGGTCAGCTTGCTCACTTTGGAACAAACCGCGTTGGAGCAGTTTGATGCGCTGGTGATCGGCGCGGCAACCCGCGGTCAGTTGCCGGGCGCTACGCCGGGCACGCCATTCTTCAACAGCGCAGTACGCGCCCAGCTTGGGCTGCCTACGCCGCACGACATCAAAACCGCGCGCTTTCACCAATTCCGCCGCGCGCTGGAAAGCGCCCCGCATGTGCTCATCACCTATTGCCGCGAACAACGCGGTGAAATACAGCAGGCGTGCCCATGGGTGGAAGCGCTGCAGGCCTTTCATCGGCTGGCCTATCACGCCTCGCTGGAAGATGGCCGTCTTGACGCCCTGCTGCAAAGCTCCACCGGCGAAACCGCGGCTCCCGCTGCGCAACCGCTGCCCCGGCCTCGCACCATGCCGCGCCCTCCTTGCCGTGCGGAGTTGCTGCCCCTGTCTCTTTCCGCCCGCGCCTATCAGCAGTTGATGGACTGTCCGTATCAATTTCACGCCGCGCGCTGTCTTGCGCTCACCCCGGCGGTGGAGGCGCGCGAAGACATGGAAAAATCCGATTACGGCCTGCGCGTGCACCGTATCCTGCACGCCTTCC
>JAMCTV010000140.1:4211-6672 GCA_023381235.1 Gammaproteobacteria bacterium | reverse complement strand
GGAACAGAATGAGGCCAAGTGTGTTCTCGATGCCCTGCGAGATTCCACCGCTGAACAGTTCGGCAAAAACAGAAAGGGCCACGGCCCCTGCGAGATACAGCGGGAGCAACAGCAGAAGCAGTGCTTCCGTGAGACCGGCGAGCCGCTCATCAAGCACCTCAAGCCGGCTCCCTGCGCGCGCGGCAAGCACACCCGCAAATATCCCCGCAGCGATTCCAGCCGCCGGCGAGACAAGAATCACGGCCTTCGATGCTGCATAGTGCCCTGCAACCACCGCAAGCTCCGCGACGACGACTCCAACCGCAACGAAAATCCCGAAAGGAAACCGCTCGACGGCGCGCCGGACCAATGGGGCGTTGACGCCTTGCACTACGGCCCCAAGCGCGAGCAGGAGAACCAGCTCCACCCCCGCGACACCGGCGGCCAGCGGAAGCAGCGTGTTATGCGTCAGACCATTCCAGGCAAGCATGGCGCCGATCGCCAGCAAGGCAATCGATATCCACAACTCGATGAAGACATGTCCGCGCGCCAGCCTCATTTGACTCGACATCAAATTACTCCTTATAAATGCGGAGACCATTTTTGAGTTAATTAGAATGATGCCGGAAGCAATAAACTCCGGCAAGAGGCCTGTGCGTGTTCCTTAACGGGTTGTTGAAAAAGCCCTTCCATGGGCTTTTTCAACCCGCAAAGCGGAAAATGTCATTTTCGCTTTGCTTCATTTTTCAAACACATACCGCGTGTTTGAAAAATGGCGGCCCCTCCATGGGCCGCACGCAGGCTGTTTTTCAACAGCCTGTTAAGTTCAGGTTTTTGTCAGCTGAGCAGCGGCGGCAGTTGCTGAGTGAGCGTAAGCTTTTCGCTCGTGGCCTTGCCGGTGAGCGCAAACCCGTGTAAATGCTGTTGCGCATCATAAAATAACGCGCGCACGCCCTCCCCGCTCTCAGTCACCTGCCACGCGCCGGAAACGCCGGCGGGCGGCGGCGATACGACGATGGGATAAGCGGGTGTTTTCACCACTACCGGCATGGCCGGATACACGACTGGCGCCGGCGTACCGGCGAGTGTCTTCGCCAGCGCGCGGGCGGCGTGCATGATGGGCATGACGAAGGGCAGCACCAGTCCTTCTACTTCGGCGCAGTCACCCAGGGCATACACATCCGGCGCACTGGTTTGCAGATGACGATCGGTTACGATGCCGCGGTTGACCTTGATACCCGCCTGTTGCGCGAGGGCCACGCGCGGCTTGAGGCCGATGGCGGACAGCACCACGTCCACCTCAAGCGCAGCGCCGTCAGATAAGGTAACAAGATAGACGTTATGCGCTCGATTGACCGACACGGCCTTGCTGTTGGCGTGCCAGTGCGCGCCGATTTTCACCAACGCGCCGCGCAACTGCGCTCCCGCCGCCTCCGGCAGCAGCCGGTTGAGCGGCGCGGGATTGGGGTCTATCACCTGCACGGTGAAACCGGCCGCGCACAGATCATTGACGAACTCGCAGCCGATCAGTCCCGCGCCGATGATGGCGACGGTTTTCTTGCCCGCGAGCGACTGGCGCAGGCGCGCATAGTCCGCCAGGTCGTTTACCGAAAGTACGCTGTCCGCCGCGTCGCCTTGCAGCGGCGCGCGTATCGGGTCGGCGCCCAGCGCCAATACCAATTTGGAATAGGGCAGCGTCTTGCCGTCGCAGGTGAGCGTATGCTGCGCCGTATCAATGCCGCTCACGCGCGTGTGCGCCAGTATCGTGGCGTTGAGTTGCGCCTGCATTTGCGCCACATCCTGCAGGGCGAGTTGCTCTGCGGTTTTTCCCAGCGCGTAGGCGTTGGACAGCATGGGCTTGGAATAAAAGCGTCCGTCGTCCGCGCTGATGAGCATGAGCGGCGTGTCTTTATCAAGCTTACGCAATTCGCGCGCCGTGGTATAACCGGCGAGCCCGGCGCCGACGATGACAATCGGATGCATGGTGGTTCCCCTGTAAAAAAAACAGGGAGGGCATAGCCCTCCCCCGGTTCCGGATTACGCCGCGTCGCTGATTTCGATCATTTCGAAATCGCTCTTGGCGACGCCGCAGTCAGGACAGGCCCAGTTTTCCGGGATGTCCCCCCAGCGCGTACCCGGGGCGATGCCTTCTTCGGGCAGCCCTTGGGCTTCATCGTAGATAAAGCCGCATACCACACATTGCCATTTCTTCATTGTCATCTCCTCAGTTTGGTTGATATAGGGTCAAGCCGTTACTTTTTCGAGCGTGGCGCGGTACTGGTTCGCGTGCCGCTCTTCGACCTTGGCGAGCGCCGCGAACCGTTTGGCGGCCTTCTCCAAGGTGGTGCGGAAGCGTTCGGCGTGCTCCCTGGACTCTGCGATCTGCTCGTCGTACTCCGCGACCGCGGCCTGGTTGCCCTCCTCCACCGCCATGTGCCGGAAATTCGGGTACATCTCGGTGTACTCGTAAGTCTCGCCGGCG
>JAMCTV010000140.1:0-4111 GCA_023381235.1 Gammaproteobacteria bacterium | reverse complement strand
TCACCTCCGGCTTGGGATACAACAAGTCCAGATGGCCGAAGGCGTGTTGCACTTCCTGCGCCGCGGTTTCCTCGAACACCCTGGCGGTTTCCACGTCGCCATGCGCGCGCGCGATACCGGCGAAGTACAGGTACTTGATGTGCGCCATGGATTCGCCCGCAAAGGCGGCTTCAATGTTTTTCACGGTAATGGATTCACTGGTTTTCATGTTTCATCTCCTCTGTTGATTTGCCGCTCATTGCGGCATGAGGAGATGATAGGGGTGGATGTATTATTAATCTAATTGATTGTATTAACTATCTTAATAGATTTTAGCTATTATGCTCCGCCGTGCGGCGCGGCATTATCAATATAGCTCACGCAGCGCAGCGCGCAGGCCTGCACCGCCTCGCGCAACACCTTGACCGCATCAGGACGCGGAAAGCTGTCGCGCCAGGCGAGCGCAATGCGCCGCTTGGGCGCGACCCCGGAAAAGGGGCGCACGTTAAGCAGCCTGTTTTCCGGCGGGTGCGCGTACACCGAGCTGCACGGCAGCACGGTGACCCCCGCGCCCGACGCCACCATATGGCGGATAGTCTCCAGCGAGCCGCCTTCCAACGTGCGCTGCAGGCTGCCTACGGCGCTGGAGCGGTTGAGATCAGGGCACGCCTTCAACACCTGATCGCGGAAGCAATGGCCCGGCCCCAGCAGCAGCAGGTTTTCCCTGGCAAGTTCGCCCGCCTTGACGGTCTTTTGCTTTTTCCATGGATGCGCGGCGGGCGTCACCACCACGAACGGTTCGTCGTACAGCGCCTGGGTCACGATGCCCGGCGCCTCGAACGGCAGCGATATCATAATCACATCCAGCACGCCTTCTCTCAAAAGTTCGCTCAAGGCGGCGGTGTAGTTCTCTTCGATCAGCAGCGGCATGCGCGGGGCGCGCTTGTGCAGCAGCGGTATCAAGTGCGGTAAAAGATAGGGCCCGATGGTGTAGATCACGCCGAAGCGCAATGGCCCCGCCAGGGGATCCTTGCCCTGCTGCGCGATCTCCCTGATGACGGCGGTCTGCTCCAGTGCGCGCTGCGCCTGGGCAACGATGCGCTCGCCGACGGGTGTGAGCGTGACTTCCGCACCCGCACGCTCGAACAGCACCACGCCCAGCTCTTCCTCCAGTTTGCGTATCGCCACGCTTAAGGTAGGCTGACTGACGAAGCAGGCCTGGGCGGCGCGGCCGAAGTGGCGTTCGCGCGCCACCGCCACGATGTACCGCAGTTCGGTAAGCGTCATGGATTAAGGAACCTCTGATTTATCAGAGGTTCCGTATGGTACAGGGATGTACCATCATTTTCCAATTACGCAAGTAATTGGAAAATGATGAAAAACAAAAATCACACTTTTTGTTTTTCGTCTCTGAAAAATCCAGGGAGGGATTTTTCAGAGTTTTCTTAATCAAACCTGCCGCCGCGCACGAAACGTTCGCGCCAGTAGCGGTTGGCCATGCTCGCCATCGTCACCTCTTTGCCCGTCGCCGGGGCATGAATGAATTCTCCATTGCCTCTGTAGAGTCCGACGTGAGTAACGGCGCGTCCGTCCAGCCTGAAAAACACCAGGTCGCCCGGCTCGAGTTCGCGCGCAGAAACGGGGCGGCTGGCCTGATACTGGGCGCGGGTGGTGCGCGGCACACCGATCCCCGCCGCTTGATAGCTGTAGTACACCAGGCCACTGCAGTCAAACCCGTCGGGCGAGTTGCCTCCATAGACATACGGCGCGCCCAGCATGTCCTGCGCGATGGATACCGCCCGCAGGGCCACATCCGCCTCATGGGGCCGGGGCGGGCCAGACGCAACGCGCGCCTGCATGGGGGCGCCGGCGCAGCCGCCCAGCATCAGCGCAATGCACAGGAAGAGACAGGCTGAGCGCGGTTTGACGGTCATCATGCCGGGCTATGTATAAAACACCCCCCTGCCGAAAGCAAGCATAATGTCAATCTGATGCCCAAACCATATATACTTAAAGGCCTGTATATGATGTCATCCATTTTACACTCGCCTTGACTCGCCGCAAAAAAAGCCTGCTGCGCCTGACCGGAAAGATGGCACTGGCTGCGGTCATCCTCACCGCGCCTTATGTGCTGTATCTGGATTTCACCGTGCGCACGCATTTCGAAGGCAAACGCTGGGAGTTGCCCGCGCGCGTCTATGCGCGCCCGCTGGAATTGTTTCAGGGCATGCGCCTCACGCCTGCGCAACTGGGAGCGGAATTGGCCGATCTCGGTTACCGGCGTAATGCGGGCTTGGACAAAGAGGGCCAGTACAGTCCGGGCGATACCGAACTGCGCCTGGTCACGCGCGCATTCCGTTTCTGGGACAGCGCCGAGCCCTCACGCAAGGTGCGCGTGGTGTTTGAGGGCAACAGCGTCAGCGGGTTACAGGATTTTGAGAGCGGTGGAACACTCGACCTGGTCCGGCTCGATCCGGTGCTGATCGGCAGCATCTACCCTTCACACCATGAAGACCGTGTGCTGGTGCAGATCGGCGAGGTCCCTCCCCTGCTTATCAAAACCCTGCTTGCGGTGGAAGACCGGCACTACTACCAGCATCATGGCGTCAACCCCGCCTCCATTGCGCGCGCGATGCTGGCCAACCTGCGCAGCGGGCGCGCGGCGCAGGGCGGCAGCACGCTCACCCAGCAACTGGTCAAGAATTTTTACCTGAGTTCGGAACGCACCTGGTGGCGCAAGCTCAACGAAGCCGTCATGGCGCTGCTGCTGGAGGCGCATTACAGCAAGGACGAAATCCTGGAGGCCTATTTTAATGAAGTATTCCTGGGCCAGGAAGGCAACCGTGCCATCCATGGCTTCAGTCTTGCCAGCCAGTTTTATTACGGCCAGCCGCTTGCCGACTTGAAGCTTCCGCAAATCGCCCTGCTGGTGGGCCTGGTGCGCGGCGCGTCTTACTACGATCCGCGCCGCCATCCCGAACGGGCGCTGCGCCTGCGCAGCCTGGTGCTGGGCGTGTTGTCGGATCAAAAGCTCATCACCGCGGAGGAGGCCAAGGCCGCCAAGGCCGCGCCGTTGGGCGTCATCCCCAAGGCACCGAGCGGCACTTCGCCCTATCCGGCGTTCATGGATTTAATGCGCCTCCAGCAGCAGCGGGATTATAAAGAGGAGGATTTGACCTCCGAAGGGCTGCAAATCTTCACCACCTTCGATCCGCGCATTCAGAAAAATACCGAGCAGGCGCTCGATACGCGCATCGCGCAACTGGAAAAGCAATATAAAATTCCCGCCGGGCGTTTGGAAGGCTCGGCCATCGTGGCGCGCAATGACAACGGCGAAGTGCTGGCCGTGGCGGGCGGACGCGAGGCGCGCTACTCCGGATTCAACCGCGCCCTGGACGCGCAGCGCCCTATTGGATCGCTGGTCAAGCCCGCGGTGTATCTCACCGCACTCAACCTCCCGAAACGCTACACGCTCGCCACGCTGCTCGACGACAGCCCCATCACCTTCAATAATCCCGGAGGCGAGCCGTGGGCCCCGCAAAATTACGATCACCAGAATCACGGCATGGTGCCGCTGCTCGGCGCACTCGCGCATTCTTATAACGTATCCACCGCGCGCCTGGGCATGGAGATCGGCGTGCCGGGCGTGGTGCGCACCCTGAAGCGGCTTGGCGTGATGCGCGATATCGCACCCTTTCCCTCCGTGTTGCTCGGCGCCGTGGAACTCACCCCCATCGAAGTGACGCAGATGTATCAAACCATCGCCAGCGGAGGTTTCCGCGCGCCGCTGCGTTCGATCCGTGAGGTGCTCACCGCCAGGGGAGAGCCGTTGCAACGTTATCCGCTCTCCGTGGAACAGGTGTTCGAACCAGCCCCGGTGTTTCTGCTCACCACCGCGTTGCAGCAGGTGGTCAACGCGGGCACCGCCCGCTCCGTGCTGGCCCAGCTACCCGAAGACTTGACCGTAGCCGGTAAAACCGGCACCACCGATGATCTGCGCGACAGCTGGTTCGCCGGTTTCAGCGGCCAGCACCTGGCCGTAGTATGGCTGGGTCGTGACGACAACCGTCCCACCGGCCTGAGCGGCGCAAGCGGCGCGCTCAGGGTGTGGGGCGACATCATGGGCGGCATC
>JAMCTV010000139.1:6994-7309 GCA_023381235.1 Gammaproteobacteria bacterium | reverse complement strand
GAGCGTCTGCGCGCCGTGGGTGAGGATGCGCGCGACGATCAGGTTGGCGATCAGGCCCAGCGCGGCGACCAGCGTCACCATGCCGCCCGCCACCGGTTGCGGTGCGGAAAGGCGCTGCGCGGCGGCATAGCCGATGCCGGCCACCAGCAGCAGCATGAACAAACCATTGCCCAGCGCCACCAGCACCTCGGCGCGCCCCAGGCCATAGGAGTGACGCGCCGAGGGCGGGCGGCGCGCCACCCAGGCGGCAAGCGCGGCAAACCCCAGGGCGGCGCTGTCTGTCACCATGTGGCCGGCGTCGCTGAGCAACGCCAG
>JAMCTV010000139.1:0-6930 GCA_023381235.1 Gammaproteobacteria bacterium | reverse complement strand
GCGAAGCCGAACGTCAGCAGCAGGGCCGCGCCGAGCGCCCCGCCGCCCGCCACCCCGGCTGCGTGACGATGCCCGTGTGGCGGATGGGGTGAGACAGGGCGCTGGTGTTCAGGCATGGGTTTAGGTGTATGATCGTAACTAGATGTTTTTAGTATAGCGCGGGACATCAAGGGCTGGACAAGTTCCACACGCTGCCGATGACAAGAGGAGCCGTGGCATATAGGGCGAATGGCCTAACCCCATAAATCATGCGCAAGCCCCTGCTGAAACCATCTCTTCAATACCTGCCGTTTCTGGCGTTGACGGCGGGATTGCTGGTCACGGGTCTGCAAGCCGCTCGTGAGCAAGCCACCCTGCGGATGACGGCCGTCGGCCGCTTCGAGCAGGCGGTTCAAAATACCCAGCTCTTGGTGGAACGGCGCATGAATCGCTACATAGGCGCGCTGGAAGGAGTGCGCGCCCTGTATTCCGCCAGCCAGTCCGTAGAGCGTCACGAATTTCACACCTATGTACAAAGCCTGAATCTTCCGCTTCACTACTCCGGGCTGGCGGCCATTCAATACACGCCGTCTGTGACCCCCGCTACGCTGAGCGACTTTGAGGCCAGGCTCGAGGCGGCAGAACTGGGTGAGTTCAAGGCGTGGGATATGGCGGGCGGGCGCGGCGGAGCACTGCGTGCCGCCGAGGAATACCTGCCCGTCGAGTTCATCGAGCCATTCACGCCGCTTGCGCTGGGTTTTGACGTCTCATCCGATACTGCCAATCACGAGGCGCTCCGGCGCGCCCGCGACGAGGGCCTGCCTGCGTTGTCGAGCAAAATCCCCAGGCTGGTGGAGGGTCCCGCTGACCAGCCGGGATTTTTACTGTTTGTGCCCATTTATCGCAACGGCGCGCCGCTCGACAGCTTGGCAGAGCGGCGCGCGGCCTTGCAGGGCTATGTGAGCGGGGTGTTTCACGCGAGCGATATGTTGCGGGGCATTTATGACGACCAAACCCATCCGCATATTGATTTCGAGGTCTTTGACGGCGCAGCGCTTACCCGTGAGGCCTTGCTCTATGATGACGACAACAGCGCGCATGCCCTGGACTCTTCTCACCAGGCCAGTTTTGCAACCGCGCGCACGCTGATTATTGCGGGGCGTACCTGGACGCTTTACTTCTCCATCCTGCCTGAGTTCGACGCGGGGCCGGGAAATAAGCTCCCGCTGCTCATATTGGCGGGCGGCGTGGCGCTCAGCCTGCTGTTGTTCTGGGTGATCTGGCTGCAAGTCAAAGGCCGCGCCGAAGCCGAACGTATCTCCGCCGAATTGCATGAAAGCCAGGCGCACCTCACCGAGAGCGCCCTGCTCCTGAGGCATCAGGCCTTGCACGACGCGCTCACCAATCTGCCCAACCGCGCGCTGCTCGAAGACCGCTTGCAACAAACCCTCCTTGCCGGTGCCCGCGACCTCAAGCCGCTCGCGCTCCTCATCATGGACCTCGACCGCTTCAAGGAGGTCAACGACACCCTCGGCCACCAAGCCGGCGACCAGTTGCTGCAGCAGATCGCGCAGCGCCTGCAGAATGCGCTGCGCAAGTCCGACACCATCGCGCGCCTGGGCGGGGATGAATTCGCCGTGCTGCTGCCGGGGGTGGACGCGGAGGGCGCCGTCCGCACGGCGCGCACCATGCTCAACAGTCTGGAGCCCCCCTTTCCGATCGAGGGGCAGATGCTCGATGCGCGCGCCAGCATCGGCATCGCCCTCTCCCCCGCCCACGGCACGGATACGGCCACCTTGCTGCGCCACGCCGATATCGCCATGTATACCGCCAAGCGCGCCCATTGCGGCCATGCGCTGTACGACAGAGAGCAGGACCGGAACGGCCTGCTGCAACTGACATTGACGAGCGCCCTGGATCATGCCATCGCACACCAGGAACTCGTGCTTTACTATCTGCCCATGGTGGATTTCAAGACCGGGCGGGTGACGCGCGCCGAAGCCCTGGTGCGCTGGCAACATCCCGAGCGCGGATTGATTGCGCCGGATGAATTCATTCCGCTCGCCGAGCGCACCGGGCTGATCCTGCCCCTGACGCAGTGGGTGTTGAACGAGGCCTTGCGCCAGTGCGCGGAATGGCGGCGCGCCGGCATCGAAGTGATGATTTCGGTCAACCTCTCGGCGCGCGATCTCTATGAGAACCGGCTTTGCGAACTGCTGGCCTCACGGCTCTCGGCCTGGAATGTCCCGCCGCACTGCCTGGAGCTTGATATTCCCGAAAGCGTCGTCGCTCCGGCGTACGTTCACATTGCGCTGTTGCAGCTTGACGCCATGGGCGTGCGCCTGTCCATTGATTGTTTTGGCAGCGGCCATTCATCGCTGCCCTCTCTCAAGAAATTGCCGCTGGACACCTTCAAGATTGACAGGGCGCTCGTAAAAAGCATGGCCGAGGACAGCGACAACGCGGTCATTGTGCGCTCAGCCATTAATCTTGCGCACAACCTGGGGCTCAGCGTGACGGCCGAAGGGGTGGAGGATCAATGGACCTGGGATAAGCTCGACGAGTTCGGCTGTGACACCGCACAGGGTTTTTTCATCACCCCGCCGCTGCCGCTGGATGAATTCCTGCGCTGGATGCAGCAGCCACGCGTGCCTGTGTGCAAGACAGAAAATAAAGCGGTGGATTCTTAATGAAGCTCTGAATAAGTCCCTCCCGGACTTCTCAGAGCACGGCCGCTCCTGCGCATCCCTGCGCCCGCGGCATTGGGGCGTCCTGCCCGGCAAAAAGCAAAAATGCGTCCTGAGCCCTGAGTTTATCGAAGGGTCGAAGGATTGCTTTTCTTCGTTTTTCAAACACTTTCGTGTTTGAAAAACGGCGGCAGAACCCTTCGCTTCGCTCTTCCCTGTGCCGCAGGAACCTCTGACTTAATCAGAGGTTCCTTAACGCTCCCGCCGCCACTCACCCGACTTGCCACCGCTTTTTTCCAGCAGGCGGATGCCGTCCAGCGTCATGCCCCGGTCCGCGGATTTACACATGTCGTAAATGGTGAGCAGCGCGATCTCGACCGCGATCAGCGCCTCCATCTCCACGCCGGTCTGCGCCTCTGCCTCGGCCGTGGCGCGGCAATAGACCGCGCTCTCCGCCGAGCGCGGCTCCAACTCGATTTCAATCTTGCTGAGCGGCACGTTGTGACACAGCGGAATAAGTTCAGCGGTCTTCTTCGCCGCCATGATGCCCGCCACGCGCGCCACGCCCAGCACGTCGCCCTTGGCGTGCGCGCCCTGCATGATAAGCCGCAGGGTGGCGGGCTGCATGTGGATGCGGCCTTCGGCGCTGGCGCGGCGCAGGGTCACGGGCTTGCCGCCCACGTCCACCATGCGCGCCTCGCCGCGGGCGTTAAAATGGCTTAATTTATTCATGGGAACCTCGAAAAATTGCCTTCTTGGCAAATTTTCTCCACGCAAAGCGAAAAGTGTGTCCTGAGCTTGTCGAAGGATTGCTTTGCTTCATTTTCAACCGCTTGCGGTTGAAAATGGCGGGGCATCCCTGCCCCGCACGGGCGCCTCGAATTCTTCGAGGCGCCCTTATGGCTCCGGGTGTACACTTTGCTCATGGCGATTAGCGTAAAGTATTTTGCCGGTCTGCGCGAGCGTATGAATCGCGCGGGGGAGACTTTACCGGCGCAGGACATTGGCACGGTTGCACAGGTGTGGGTCAAGGCCACACAGGGTGCGCCCTGGCCGCCCAACATGCTCGCGGCGGTAAATCACGACTACGCAGAGGCGCACAGCCCGGTTCAGGACGGCGACGAGGTGGCGTTTTTCCCTCCCGTAACCGGGGGCTGACATGAGCGTACAACTGCGCGCCGCGCCTTTCGACCCCTGGCAGGAACTGGCCCGCTACCAGGCAAACCTCGATCAGGCAGGAAAGTTTGGCGCGACGGCCTGCTTCGTAGGGACGCTGCGCGACATGAATCAAGGCGATGCGGTGAGCGCCATGACGCTGGAGCATTACCCCGGCATGACGGAGAAATATCTGGAGAAAATCAGCGCCGAGGCGGCGCGGCGCTGGGACATTCTGGACAGCCTCATCATCCACCGCTACGGCCCACTTGCGCCCAACGACAGCATCGTGCTGATCGCGGTGTGGGCCGCGCACCGCGCGGCGGCCTTCGACGCCTGCCGTTACCTGATCGAAGAACTGAAGACGCGCGCGCCGTTCTGGAAAAAGGAAAAGCTGGAACACAGCACGCGCTGGGTAGAGCACAACACACCCGCCGTTTACTGACGCCTGCCAATTGCCCTCACTGTAGAATATCCATATATTTTATATGGGATAATACCCGCCGGGCTTTCACACTGAATTTGCGTTTACACACATCACCCTGCCACAACATTGAATAATGCCCCGGAAAGGACGATGATGGGTACGTTACTTATAAGCCCGGCACACCAAACCGCGCAGCCGAAGCGCTCGACGAGGCAAGGGCTCCATCAACGCGGCGCGCCAGATCCTATGACCAAGACGCAGTTGCGCGTCCTCTTCATAGAGGACAACGAAGACGATGTGGCGCGGGTGGCGCGCGCGCTTGCACACGGCGGTTATGACGTAGCCACAGAGCGCGTCGCCAGCGCGGACGCGCTGCGCGCGGCGTTGCAGCACCGGTGGGACATTGTGCTTTCCGATTACAGCCTGCCGCATTTTAACGCCCTGGATGCGCTTGCCATCGCCCAGCAACACGACCCCGGCCTGCCGTTCATCATCGTCTCCGGCACCATAGGCGAGGAACGCGCTGCGGAAGCGATGCGTCGGGGAGCGCGCGACTACGTGATGAAGGAGAATCTGGCGCGCCTGGGCGCCGTGGTGGAACGTGAACTGCGCGAGAGCGGGGAACGGCGCAAGCGCAAACAGGCGCTGCTCGCCAGCGAGGCGCGGTTGAACGAGGCACAGCGCCTCGCGCGCCTCGGCAGTTGGGAGCTCGATATCGCGAAGAACGATCTCAAGTGGTCGGACGAGATCTACCGCATCTTCGAGCTCGAACCCGCGCAGTTCGCCGCCTCCTACGCGGCCTTCCTCGACATGGTTCATCCCGACGACCGCGAACGGGTGAACCGCGCCTATACCGAATCGGTGCGGAACCGCATCCCTTACGACATCGTGCACCGGCTACGCATGAGGGACGGGCGCGTGAAATACGTGCACGAGCGCTGCGAGACTTTCTACGACGGAGAGGGTCGGCCGCTGCGCTCACTCGGCACGGTGCAGGACATCACCGAGCACAAGCAGGCCGAGGACGCCCTGTTCCGCGAAAAGGAGCGCGCCCAGACCACCTTGCAGTCCATCGGCGACGCTGTGGCCACCACCGACGCGCATGGACTGGTCACTTATCTCAATCCTGTCGCCGAGCGGCTTACCGGCTGGGGCAATGATGAGGCGCAGGGCCAGCCGCTGTTGCGGGTATTCAACGCTGTCAACGAGGACACGCGCGAGCCGCGCGAATGCCCGGCCCTGCAAGCCCTGCGCGAGCGGCGCATCATCGAGCTCAGCGCGCGCACCTTGCTGATCCGGCGCGACGGCGTGGAGTTCGCCGTGGAGGACACGGCCGCGCCCATCTTCAGCCGTGTGGGCGACATCATCGGCGCGGTGCTGGTGTTTCGTGACGTAAGCCACTCGCGCATGCTGACCAACCAGATTACCTACCACGCGCGTCACGACGCCTTGACCGGCCTGCTCAACCGGCGTGAGTTCGAGTTGCGTTTGAATCAAGCCCTGGAGAGCGCGCGCAACGAAGGCAAGCATCATGCCGTATGCTATCTGGACCTGGACCAGTTCAAGGTGGTGAATGACACCTGCGGCCACGTTGCGGGCGATGAGTTGCTCAAACAGGTAAGCGCCAGGCTGCACAAGCACATCCGCGATAACGACGTCCTGGCGCGCTTCGGCGGCGACGAGTTCACCGTGCTGCTAGAGGGCTGCCACCCGGACAAGGCTTATGACATCGCGGAGACTCTGCGTTGCGCGGTGAACGAATCGCGCTTCGCATGGGGAGACAAATCCTTTGAAACCAGCGCAAGCATTGGCCTGGTGCCGATAGACGCCGACAGCGGCAGCGCCGGCGATATCCTGTCCGCAGCGGATTCGGCCTGCTACGTGGCCAAGGACCGCGGACGCAACCGGGTGCATGTGTATCGCCGCAACGACAGCGCGCTCGCCGCGCGGCGCAGCGAGATGCAGTGGGTGGGACGCCTGCAACAAGCCCTGGAGCAGGACAGCTTTCGTCTTTACCACCAGACCATGCTGCCGCTCAACGCGCACGCGGGCCAGGGGCCGCATTATGAAATCCTGCTGCGCAAGCAGGATGCGGAAGGCAACCTGATATTGCCCAACGCCTTCATTCCCGCCGCCGAGCGCTACAACCTGATGCCGGCCATAGACCGCTGGGTGATCCGCCATACGCTCAAGGCGCTCTCCGCGCAAGATCAGAAGGCGCCGTATACCTGTGCGATCAACCTCTCCGGCCAGTCGCTGTGCGATGACCGCTTCCTCGACTTTGTGATTGATGAAGTCAGTCAGGCGGGGGTCGCCCCCGCCCACATCTGCTTCGAAATCACCGAGACTGCGGCCATCGCCAACCTGTCGCGCGCCATGCGTTTTATTTCCACCTTGAAGGGCATGGGCTGCCGCTTCGCGCTGGATGACTTCGGCAGCGGCCTGTCCTCGTTCGCCTATCTCAAGAATCTGCCGGTGGATTATCTCAAGATAGACGGCGGCTTCGTGCGCGGCATGACGCAGGACGCGGTAGACTACGCCATGGTCGAATCCATCAACCAGATCGGCCACGTGATGCGCATCCAGACCATCGCCGAATCGGTGGAGAGCGAGGATATCCTCGCCGCGCTCAAACAACTGGGCGTGGACTACGCGCAAGGCTACGCGCTGGTTTCAAAGGAT
>JAMCTV010000138.1 GCA_023381235.1 Gammaproteobacteria bacterium | reverse complement strand
GGTACGTGTGCTCTTCTTGAGCTTGCCGGTCAGCGTGGCCACGTTAATATCGAGCGGTGCAAACCAGTGCGTGAAATTTTGCAGGTGCTGTTCCGCCAATAATTCAGTTGGCGCCATCAGTGCGACCTGGTAACCGGCTTCAACTGCATGCAGCGCGGCGCAGGCGGCGACCAAGGTCTTGCCGCAGCCGACATCGCCCTGCACCAGGCGCAGCATGGGCACGGCGCGGGCGAGATCATGGCGGATCTCGCCGATGACGCGTTGCTGCGCTTGGGTAAGATGAAACGGCAGGCGGCTGAGCAGCGCGGCCATGAATTTTCCCGGCGCATCGAGCAGCGGCGCGGGATGGCGCTGCACGCGGCCGCGCAACTCGCGCAGGCTTAAGTGATGCGCCAGCAGTTCCTCGAAGGCGAGGCGGCGCTGCGCGGGATGCTCTCCCTTTTCCAGCAGGATGGTGGAGACATCGTGCGGCGGATAGTGTACGTAAAGCAGCGCGTCGGCCAGATTGGGCAACTGCAATTCGCGCAGCAGCATTTCCGGCAGCCACTCGTGCAAGGTTTCGGGATGAGCTTGCAACAGGTGCAGCGCCTGCTGTGTGAGAGGGCGCAGCGTTTGCTGATGCACGCCTTCTGTCGTGGGATAGATGGGAGTGAGACGTTCCTCGACCGGGCTGGCGGCATCGTGGTTTATCAGGCGGTACTCAGGATGTATCATCTCCAGGCCTGATTTGCCCACGCGCACCTCGCCGAAACAGCGCACGCGTGCGCCGCGCGCGAGCGTGGCTTGTTGGGTGGCGTTGAAATGAAAAAAGCGCAGCGTGAGCAAACCGCTGCCGTCGCTCATACGGCTGAGAAGCATTCTTCGTTTGGCGAACTGGATTTGGGTAAGTTCGATTACGCCCTCGATCACCGCCTGATCGCCAGGACGCAGGGCGCCGATGGGAGTAATGCGCGTGCGGTCTTGGTAACGCAGCGGCAGGTGAAACAGCAAATCCTGCACCGTGCGCAAACCAATGCGCGCCAGACGCTCGGCGTTGCGCGGGCCCACGCCCTTGAGGCGCGTTAGAGGGGTGTTATCGAGTGCGGCGTGTGACAGAAGTGCTAACCGCTCAAGTCCATAATGGCGTCCATCTCCACCTGCGCGCCCTTGGGCAGCGCGGCGACGCCCACTGCGGCGCGCGCCGGATAGGGTTCGCTGAAATAACGCGCCATGACTTCGTTCACCAGCGGGAAGTGGGCAAGGTCGGTGAGATAGACGTTGAGCTTGACGACGTGCGCCAGCGTACCGCCCGCCGCCTCCACCACCGCCTTGAGATTATCGAACACTTGCGCGATCTGCGCGCGCATGTCGCCTTGCACCAGCTCCATACTGGAAGGCGCGAGCGGAATCTGGCCTGAGAGATACACGGTGTCGCCCACGCGCACCGCCTGTGAGTATGTGCCGATGGCCTTTGGGGCTTTGCTGGTAGTGATGGTGTGTTTCATCTTTCTTCCTTATGATTTAACGCGCGCGATACGCACCACCACCGGCAGTGAGCGTATCCTGCGCATGATGTTGGCGAGGTGCTTGCGGTCGTGCACGGCGATCAGGAAGTTGATGGCGGTATACATGCCGTCGTGCTCCTCGATGCCGACATTTTCGACGTTCGCGCCCTGTTCCGCAATCACCGCCGCGACGCTGGCCAGCACGCCGCGCTGATTGGCCACCTCAACGCGCATCTCCACCGAGAACTCGCCCGTCACGCCCGGCTCCCACTGCACGTCTATCCATTTCTCAGGACGGCTGCGGAATTCAGCCACGTTCTTACAGGTCTCGGTGTGGATCACGATGCCGCGCCCGGCGCTCACAAAGCCGATGACGGGGTCGCCGGGTATGGGATGACAGCACTTGGCGTAGCTAACCACCATGCCCTCGGTGCCTTTGATGGCAAGCGGCGCGTGAGCGCTCGGTTTGGCGCTTGCGTCCTCCGGCGCCAGGTGGCGCGCGGCGAGCACCGCCGGGCGGTTGCCGAGGCCAATTTCCTCCAGCAATTGTTCCAGGCTGTTGAGCTTCAACTCAGTGAGCAGCGCCTGCACGCGCTTTTTCGGCACCTTGTCGAGTGAAGTGGAAAAGGCGCGCAGTGTCTGGTCGAGCAAGCGCCTGCCCAGTTCCACCGACTCATCGCGTTTCAGGTTTTTCAGATACTGGCGTATGGTGGCGCGCGCCTTGGCGGTGACCACGAAATTGAGCCAGGCCGGGTTGGGGTGGGCGTGCTTGGAGGTGATGATCTCCACCGACTGGCCGTTGCTGAGCGGCGTGGACAGCGGCGCGAGCCGGCGCTCTATCTTCGCAGCCACGCAGGCATTGCCCACGTCGCTGTGCACCGCATAGGCGAAGTCCACCGCCGTTGCGCCGCGCGGCAATTGCATGATCTTGCCCTTGGGCGTAAACACGTACACCTCGTCCGGGAACAAATCAATCTTCACGCTTTCCAGGAATTCGAGCGAGTTACCGGCGTTCATCTGCATTTCCAGCAGGCCGCGCAGCCACTCGTGCGCGCGCTGTTCGGCGCTGCTGCTCGCCTCCTTGGATTTATACAGCCAGTGCGCGGCGATACCGGCCTCGGACATGCGGTCCATGTCGCGCGTGCGGATCTGCACCTCGATCGGCACGCCATAGGGCCCGAACAGCGTGGTGTGCAGCGATTGATAGCCGTTGGCCTTGGGGATGGCGATGTAATCCTTGAATTTGCCCGGCACCGGCTTGTACAGGTTGTGCACCGCGCCCAGCACGCGGTAGCAGGCGTCCACCGTGTCCACGATGATGCGGAAGCCGTAAACGTCGGTGATCTCGGTAAAGGAAAGTTTTTTGCCCTGCGTGCGGTAATAGTTGAGCATCTTGCGGTAGATGCTGTATACGTGTTTTTCCCGCCCCAGTGCCTCGCCTTCCAGCCCTTCTTCGCGCAGGCGGCGCTTGATGGCGTTGCCGATCTTGCGCACGATCTCCTTGCGGTTGCCGCGCGCCTTCTTCACCGCCTCGATGAGCACGCGGTAGCGTAGGGGGTGCAGCGCGGCGAAGCCCAGGTCTTCCAGCTCGATGCGCAGGGTGTTCATGCCCAGCCGGTTGGCGATGGGCGCGTAGATTTCCAGTGTCTCGCGCGCCACGCGGCGGCGTTTATCCGGCGGCAGCGCGCTCGCGGTGCGCATGTTGTGCAGGCGGTCGGCGAGCTTGACCATGATCACGCGGATGTCGCGCACCATGGCGAGCAGCATCTTGCGGAAGTTTTCGGCCTGCGCCTCAGCGCGCGTCTCGAATTTGATCTGGGTGAGCTTGGAAACGCCGTCCACCAGTTCCGCGACCTCGGCCCCGAACCGCTTGGCGATCTGCTCCTTGGCGGTAGGCGTGTCCTCGATCACGTCGTGCAGCAGCGCGGCCATCAGGCTTTGCGCGTCCATGCGCATCTCGGCCAGGATGCGCGCCACGGCGAGCGGATGATAGATGTAAGGTTCGCCGGAAAGGCGCTTTTGTCCCTCGTGCGCCCGCGCGCCGAAGTCATAGGCGCTGAGCACCTGCTCCACCTGCTTGGGCTCCAGATAGGTGGCTATCAGGGCCTTGAGATCGCCGCTCTGCGGCGTGCCCGTCAGGTCAGGCGCGAGGTAATGAGGGGCGGGTGTTGACATCAGCCACCCCATAGCGGTTATTCGTCGTCAGGCCACTCCGCCGCGGGAGGGGGCGGAGGGGGCGGCTCGGCGGGTTTCAGTTCGGGGACTTCCTCATCGAGGATAGAACGCCCGACCAAGCCTTGCGCGATCTCGCGCAAGGCCAGCACGGTGGGCTTGTCCTGCTCCCACTGGATGTGCGGCTGCGCGCCGCGCGCCAGTTGGCGCGCGCGCTTGGAGGCGATCAAGACCAATTGAAAGCGGTTATCCACCTTATCCAGACAATCTTCCACTGTGATGCGTGCCATGAGCGTGCTCTGCGTGCGATGAATGAGAACCTTGTAGTTTAACGTAAACCGGGGCGTCAGGCCAATAGCTCCTGCAACAGCGCCCGCATCTTTTCGGCTTGCGCCGCGCGGGTCAAGCGCCGCGCGCGAATGATGGCCTGCAGGTCGGCGAGCGCGCTTTCGAAATCGTCGTTCAGCACCAGGTAATCGAACTCAGGATAATGGGCGATCTCGTCGCGCGCCGCCGCCATACGCTGCTCGATGGTGTCCGGGCTGTCCTGGCCGCGAGCTGCGAGCCGCTCGCGCAGCGCCTTGCGCGAGGGCGGCAGGATGAAAATGCTGACGCAATCAGGCTGCGCCATGCGGATGCTGCGCGCGCCCTGCCAGTCTATGGTGAGCATCACGTCCAGCCCCTGTTGCAGTCGCTCCTCCACAAACGAGCGCGAGGTGCCGTAGCGGTGGCCGAACACCACGGCGTGCTCCAGAAAATCGCCTTGCGCGAGGCGCGCGGAAAAATCCGCATCGGCGATAAAATGATAATGCACGCCGTCCTGCTCGCCGTGGCGCATGGGGCGCGTGGTGCAGGAAATGGAGGCGGCGAGATTGGGCGTGGTCTTGATGAGCGTCTGCACCAGGCTCGATTTCCCGGCTCCGGAGGGCGCGGCGACGATGTACAGCGTGGCGGTCATTCGATGTTTTGGATCTGTTCGCGCGCCTGCTCGATCAGCACCTTGAGCTCGATGGAGGCGCGCGTGGTGGCGAGATCCACGGATTTGGAGCCCAGGGTGTTGGCCTCGCGCCCCAGTTCCTGCATGAGAAAGTCCAGGCGCCTGCCGCCTGGCCCCTTCTCGCTCATCACGCGCTCCATCTCATCCAGGTGCGCCTGCAGGCGCGCGATTTCTTCTTCCACGTCCATTTTTTGCAGCAGCATCAGCATTTCCTGTTCGATGCGCGCCGGGTCAAAGCCGGCCTTTAGTTCCAGCAAACGCTGCGTGAGTTTGACGCGCTGCTCGGTCTGGATGCGCGGCAGCTGCTCGCACACCTGTGCGATTACCTGCTGCATGTCGCGGCGGCGCTGCTCGAGAAACGCGGCGAGCCTGGCGCCTTCGCGCTGGCGCGTGCTCACCAACTCCTTCAGCGCGGCATCGAACAAGGCCAGCGCCTGTGTCCCTAACCGCTCCTGGGCGATTTCAGACGCCTGCACCACGCCCGGCCAGCGCAACACGTCCAGCGCGCCGGGTGACGCGCTTGCCCCCATCATTCCAGCCACTTCATTGCACGCGCGCGCCAATTCCTGCACTGCGTCCGCATTGATGTGCAGCTTTTGCGCAGCCTTGGCGGAGTCGGTTTGCAGGCGCAGGGTGCAATCCAGCTTGCCGCGCTTGATCGCCGCCCCGGCGCGTTCGCGCAACTCCGGCTCCAGCGCGCGCAACTCTTCCGGCAGGCGCGGGCTGAACTCCAGAAAACGGTGGTTGACCGAGCGCAGTTCCCAGCACAGGCTGCCCCATTCGGTTTGCTGTTGTTGCCGCGCGAAGGCGGTCATGCTGGAGATCACGTGGCAGGTTACGCATTGAAAAAAGAAGCCCACATACTAGGTGGATTGGCGCGTATGCGCAAGAGAGCCTCTGACTTAGTCAGAGGCTCTCTTGCGATGCAGGGACGCACCGCCATTTTCCAAACACTGTCGTGTTTGGAAAATGGAGATAAGGCAAAAACTACGTTTTTGCTTTTCGTGCTCTGAGGAGTCCAGGATGGACTCATTCAGAGCTTCCTTAAGCTAGACCTACTGCACAAAGCGGCTGTGTTAAAATGAATTCCTTTTGGAAGTTTTCATCCCCATGCGTCCCAGCGCCCGCAACCCCGATCAGTTACGTCCCATCCGTTTCACGCGCCAGTACACCAAGCACGCCGAAGGCTCGGTGCTGGTTGAGATCGGTGACACCAAAGTGATCTGCACCGCCTCGGTGGACGAGAAAGTGCCGCCGTTCCTGAAGGGCAAGGGCCAGGGCTGGGTAACCGCCGAATACGGCATGCTGCCGCGCGCCACCGGCAAGCGCACCTCGCGCGAGGCCGCGCAGGGTAAACAAGGCGGGCGCACGCAGGAGATACAGCGCCTCATCGGCCGCTCCCTGCGCGCGGTAGTGGACCTCGCCGCGCTCGGCGAGCGCACCATCACCGTGGACTGCGACGTGATCCAGGCCGACGGCGGCACGCGTTGCGCCTCCATCAGCGGCGGCTGTGTCGCCCTGCACGATGCCCTTGCCGGCCTGCAACGCAAGGGCGTGCTCACGCGCGATCCGCTGCGCGCGCTGGCCGCCTCCATCTCGGTCGGCATTTATAAAGGCACGCCGGTGCTGGACCTGGACTACGCGGAAGATTCCACCTGTGAAACCGACATGAACGTGGTGATGAACGACGCGGGCGGCTACATCGAAATCCAGGGCACCGCCGAGGGCCACCCGTTCAGCGAACAGGAGATGTCCGCCATGCTCGCGCTCGCGCGCGCCGGAATTCAGGATGTCATCCAGAGACAAAAGGCAGCACTTGCCGCCTAAGATCGTGCTGGCGAGCAGCAACCCCGGCAAGGTCTTGGAAATCCAGGCGCTGGTGGGCGGCCTGGCGGAGATCGTGCCGCAATCGCAGTTCAACGTGCCGGACGCCGAAGAGACGGGTTTGAGCTTCGTTGAGAACGCCATCCTCAAGGCGCGCCACGCCGCAAATCACACCAGCCTGCCCGCACTCGCCGATGATTCCGGTTTGGAGGTGGATGCCCTGCACGGCGCGCCCGGCATCTATTCCGCGCGCTACGCGGGCAAGGGTGCATCGGACTGGGCCAATCTGGAAAAACTGCTGCGCGATCTGCGCGACGTGCCGGAGGGGGAGCGTGACGCGCGCTTCGTGTGCGTCATGGTGTATCTGCGCCACGCGCTCGACCCCACGCCCGTCATTTGCCAAGGCGTCTGGGAAGGCCGCATCTTGTTTGAAGCCAGAGGTAAACACGGCTTCGGCTACGATCCGGTCTTCTTCGTCCCCACCCACGGCTGCTCCTCCGCGGAACTGCCGCCCGAAGTCAAAAACCGCCTCAGCCACCGCGCGCAGGCGCTCAAGAAAATGCTGGAGGCATTACAAATCGCCGTTGCCCATGAGCCCGCAGTTTAAGTTCGCGGCGCTGCCGCCGCTGTCGTTGTATATTCATCTGCCGTGGTGCGAGCGCAAGTGTCCGTATTGCGATTTCAATTCACATGAAAAACGCGTGGACCCTTCAACTACGCTCAGGACAAGTCTCGACGAGCGCCGTTACGTGCGCGCGCTCATCACCGATCTGGATCAGGATTTACCGCGCATCTGGGGCAGGCCAGTTGTTTCCGTATTTATCGGCGGCGGCACGCCGAGTTTATTTTCGCCCGAAGCGCTCGATGAATTATTTTCCGCGCTGCGCGCGCGACTTGCCATCCGTCCTGATGCGGAAGTCACCCTGGAAGCCAACCCCGGCAGCAGCGAATACGTGAAGTTTAAAGAGTTCCGCGCCATAGGCATCAATCGCCTGTCCATCGGCGTGCAGAGCTTTAACGACGCGAGCTTGAAACGCCTGGGCCGTATCCACGGCCGCAAAGAAGCCCTGCGCGCCGCCGAGTGCGCGCATGAGGCAGGGTTCGATAACTTCAATCTGGACTTGATGTATGGCCTGCCGGAGCAGTCATTGAAAGACGCGCTGGAGGATTTGCATACCGCCTTCGCCTTGGAGCCCAGGCATCTCTCACACTACCAGCTCACCCTCGAACCCAACACGCTTTTTCATCAGCACCCGCCGCCACTGCCGGACGATGATCTGATTGGGGACATGCAAACCCGGTGTCAGGCAGAGCTCGCCGGACACGGCTATGAAAATTACGAAGTCTCGGCCTACGCGCAGAAAGGCGCGCGCTGCAAACACAATCTGAATTATTGGCAATTCGGCGACTACTTAGGCATCGGCGCGGGCGCGCACGGCAAAATCACCGGCGCGCAACAACAAACCATCACCCGCCTATGGAAACTCAAACAGCCGCACGACTATATGGATAAATCAGAAACCCCCGCACGCATCGGCGGAGAAAACACGCTCACCCCCGCCGACGCCGCATTCGAATTCATGCTCAACGCTCTGCGCCTGACCGAAGGCGTACCGCTGCGCCTGTTCACCGAACACACCGGCCTCCCGCTTTCTTTCATAGAACAGTCGCTCAAATACGCCGAGCAACGTGGTTTAGTCGAATGGAATGTGCAGGGTATACGGCCGACAGAACAAGGACAGCGCTATCTCAACGACTTAACCGAACTGTTTTTGCCGCCTACAACCGGCGCTGCACCACAATCACCTCAACCCGCCCGCGCGGGCCGATGAAATACGACGCCAGCCAGCCGGTCACACTCACCACGACAGACCCAAACAGCGCCGCCCAGAAACCCGCGATGGTGAAGCCGTCAAACACCCACGCCACCAGCCCCAGCATCGCCGCGTTGATAACGAGCAAAAACAGGCCGAGCGTAACCACCGTAAGAGGAAGCGTGAGCAGGATGAACACTGGCCGCACCACCGCGTTGACTATCCCCAACAACAATGCCGCCCCCAGCAACGTCCCCACGCCCCTCACCTCAATCCCCGGCACCAACTCCGACGCCAGCCACAACCCAAGGGCAACAATCAACAGACGTAATACGAATCCGGCCATGGGGTTATATTCTCATATCCAGCGGTACTTGCATATTTTCAGTCAGAGGGCGTAGCCTTTGCCGTGGCATAAAATTTAAGACGTTTAATTCACCATGTGTGAGATGAAGAACCTAAATATGAGGCTTGACTAGCAGTAGCGACATGCCTATTATGGGCTTTGCAGGCAAGCGCAAGGTTTGTAGAGGTCGTCGGCAACGGCGGCAGCCCGAAAGGGTGGGAAACTCGAACTTGGGGCCTGCTTTTTTATTTGTAGGCTTGGAAGTAAGCAAGGTGCGGTAGCTCCTCACTAAGCGAATCCAAGTCTTCTGGCCAAAACTTCAAACCATAGCCCACCGCCGTCTTCTTGTGGCGGTAAATTGTGGGCGACAATAGGCGCAGATAGCGGTCTTCCGCTTCTCCGTAAGGGTTCAGGTTCACGGCGAAATAAATGCCTGACGCTACAGCGTCGGCGATTTGCAGTCCGGCCAGTTGATCGTGATTCACTGCCTTAACCTGATGTGGATGAATTACACTCCAATCAACCCGGATGTCTTTCGCCTCGCTGCTTTGTTTAAGATGAGAAAGGTAATCCCGTAGATCATCGTAAGACATTGCGCCTCGATTAGAAAAAGTAATTTCCGCCGTCCCGTCTCCATCCCCTTCTTTGTGATGATCACGGCACAGCCAAGACACTCGCTCCAATAGCAAGCGCGTGGCGTAGCGGTAAAGCCGAAACTTCTCACTCTGAAATTTCTCCGGCTCTTTGACGGATGGCTTGTGAATTAGCACGGAAACCGTGCGCAATTGGACTTCGCTTATCGCTCTCACATAGGGCACGCGCTGCTCATGTTTCAGGTCTCGAAAGTGCAGTGCCTTCTTTGGCTCCTTGCCCAATTTTTTGCGCACCTCTCGCAGCAGGTGTACTGCGCCGAGATCGTTGCTCTTGCGGAATACGGCGGCGGAAAGCACTAACCAGCGGGAACTGCCATTCTCATTGGGATGGAAGACAAACCCCTCGTCGCCGGATTCGTCAATATAAACAGTAAAGCTGGCGGCCATGGTCTTTGCTTCCTCAATATTTTGTGGGAAAAGCTTGTGTCAACAGCAGATGTTATATAGGGTTAGCTCCCGTATTAACGTACCCACCAATCAACACCCTATCCCATCGCTTGCATACACCGCAATACCTCATACGAATACCGCCCGCATAGGGCCTCGAACACTGGTTTGAGCGCCTGTCCACCGTGCTCGCGCAGGGCTGCACGGATGCGAGCTAGTTCTTCCTCATCCAGCGGCACGACCTCGCGCAGTTTGATTTCGCCGCTCGCGATGGCGAGTGCGAGGTGGCTGTAGATAGTGGCTTCTTTCAAGCTGCGACGGGTCGCGATGGCGGGGATGTCCAGGCCGAGGCGGAATAGGCGCAGGGTTTCGGCGGCAGTGCCGGTGACGGGTGTGTCTTTGCCGTCTTCGCGCACGTGCGCGAGGATGACTTCGAGGAAGTCTTCGCCGTAGGCGGCAAGTTTGCGCTCGCCTATGCCGGAGATGTGGGCGAGTTCCTCAAGCGTCTGCGTAAGAGGAAGCGTGAGCAGGATGAACACTGGCCGCACCACCGCGTTGACTATCCCCAACAACAATGCCGCCCCCAGCAACGTCCCCACGCCCCTCACCTCAATCCCCGGCACCAACTCCGACGCCAGCCACAACCCAAGGGCAACAATCAACAGACGTAATACGAATCCGGCCATGGGGTTATATTCTCATATCCAGCGGTACTTGCATATTTTCAGTCAGAGGGCGTAGCCTTTGCCGTGGCATAAAATTTAAGACGTTTAATTCACCATGTGTGAGATGAAGAACCTAAATATGAGGCTTGACTAGCAGTAGCGACATGCCTATTATGGGCTTTGCAGGCAAGCGCAAGGTTTGTAGAGGTCGTCGGCAACGGCGGCAGCCCGAAAGGGTGGGAAACTCGAACTTGGGGCCTGCTTTTTTATTTGTAGGCTTGGAAGTAAGCAAGGTGCGGTAGCTCCTCACTAAGCGAATCCAAGTCTTCTGGCCAAAACTTCAAACCATAGCCCACCGCCGTCTTCTTGTGGCGGTAAATTGTGGGCGACAATAGGCGCAGATAGCGGTCTTCCGCTTCTCCGTAAGGGTTCAGGTTCACGGCGAAATAAATGCCTGACGCTACAGCGTCGGCGATTTGCAGTCCGGCCAGTTGATCGTGATTCACTGCCTTAACCTGATGTGGATGAATTACACTCCAATCAACCCGGATGTCTTTCGCCTCGCTGCTTTGTTTAAGATGAGAAAGGTAATCCCGTAGATCATCGTAAGACATTGCGCCTCGATTAGAAAAAGTAATTTCCGCCGTCCCGTCTCCATCCCCTTCTTTGTGATGATCACGGCACAGCCAAGACACTCGCTCCAATAGCAAGCGCGTGGCGTAGCGGTAAAGCCGAAACTTCTCACTCTGAAATTTCTCCGGCTCTTTGACG
This sequence comes from Gammaproteobacteria bacterium, assembly GCA_023381235.1. Classification (GTDB taxonomy): domain Bacteria; phylum Pseudomonadota; class Gammaproteobacteria; order SURF-13; family SURF-13; genus SURF-13. The sequence continues at coordinate 4,938 of JAMCTV010000138.1, read as the reverse complement.
GATGGCTTGTGAATTAGCACGGAAACCGTGCGCAATTGGACTTCGCTTATCGCTCTCACATAGGGCACGCGCTGCTCATGTTTCAGGTCTCGAAAGTGCAGTGCCTTCTTTGGCTCCTTGCCCAATTTTTTGCGCACCTCTCGCAGCAGGTGTACTGCGCCGAGATCGTTGCTCTTGCGGAATACGGCGGCGGAAAGCACTAACCAGCGGGAACTGCCATTCTCATTGGGATGGAAGACAAACCCCTCGTCGCCGGATTCGTCAATATAAACAGTAAAGCTGGCGGCCATGGTCTTTGCTTCCTCAATATTTTGTGGGAAAAGCTTGTGTCAACAGCAGATGTTATATAGGGTTAGCTCCCGTATTAACGTACCCACCAATCAACACCCTATCCCATCGCTTGCATACACCGCAATACCTCATACGAATACCGCCCGCATAGGGCCTCGAACACTGGTTTGAGCGCCTGTCCACCGTGCTCGCGCAGGGCTGCACGGATGCGAGCTAGTTCTTCCTCATCCAGCGGCACGACCTCGCGCAGTTTGATTTCGCCGCTCGCGATGGCGAGTGCGAGGTGGCTGTAGATAGTGGCTTCTTTCAAGCTGCGACGGGTCGCGATGGCGGGGATGTCCAGGCCGAGGCGGAATAGGCGCAGGGTTTCGGCGGCAGTGCCGGTGACGGGTGTGTCTTTGCCGTCTTCGCGCGCGTGCGCGAGGATGACTTCGAGGAAGTCTTCGCCGTAGGCGGCAAGTTTGCGCTCGCCTATGCCGGAGATGTGGGCGAGTTCCTCAAGCGTCTGCGGACAGCGGGCGATCATTTCGGTGAGGGTGGCGTCGTGGAACACGACGTAAGGCGGTACGCCTTGTGCCTTGGCGATTTCCAGGCGGCGGGCGCGTAACGCTTCCCACAGACGTTGGTTGGTTTCTTGGCTGAAGGGGCCGCGCGCCGCGCGCGTGGTTTTGGGTTTCTTGGTCTTTTCGGGCTTGGCTTCGCAGCGCAGCATGACGCGTTCTGCGCCGCGCAGCACGGGGCGGCAGGCGTCGGTGAGTTTCAGCGCGCCATGGCCTTCGAGGTCCACGGCGAGCAGGCCGCGTGCGATGAGTTGGCGGAAGAGGTTGCGCCACTCTTGTTGACCCAAATCCTTGCCGATGCCGAAGGTGCTTGACTTGTCGTGGCCGAAGCGCCGGATGCGTTCGTCTGCTTTTCCCAGCAGCACGTCTATCAGATAGTTCACGCCGAATCTTTGCCCGGTGCGGTGCACACAGGAGAGCGCCTTTTGCGCAGGGATGCTGGCGTCCCAGGTTTCGGGCGGCTCCAGGCAGGTGTCGCAGTTGCCACAGGGGTTGGGCAGTGGGTCGCTAAAATATGCGAGCAGCGCCTGACGGCGGCAGGTGGTGAGTTCGCACAGACCGAGCATGGCGTCGAGCTTGTGGCGTTCGACGCGCTTGTGCGCATCATCGCTCTGCGAGCCTTCCAGCATCTGACGCAAGGTAATCACATCTTGCAGGCCGTAGATCATCCACGCGTCGGCGGGGAGGCCGTCGCGCCCGGCGCGGCCGGTTTCCTGATAATAGGCCTCGATGCTCTTGGGCAGATTCAGGTGCGCGACGAAGCGCACGTTGGGTTTGTCTATGCCCATGCCGAAGGCGATGGTGGCGACGATGATGACGCCTTCCTCGTTGATGAAGCGCGACTGGTTGCGCTCGCGCTCCTCGGCGGAAAGCCCGGCGTGATAGGGCAGCGCGTCCAGACCTTGAGTTTTGAGCCAGGCGGCGATTTCGTCCACGCGTTTGCGCGACAGGCAATAGACGATGCCGGCATCGCCTGCGTGCTCGCTGCGGATGAAACGCAACAGTTGTTCGCGTGCGCTGCCGCCCGCGTTTGTCTGACTGATGCGATAGCGGATATTGGGGCGGTCGAAGCCGCTGATGAAGATGCGCGCGTTTTCGAGACCGAGGCGCGTGATGATCTCGCGCCGCGTCGGCTCATCCGCCGTGGCGGTGAGCGCGATGCGCGGGATGCCGGGGAAGCGTTGGTGCAGCACTGAAAGCTGGATATAGTCGGGGCGAAAATCATGGCCCCACTGCGAGACGCAGTGCGCCTCGTCTATGGCGAACAGCGCGATGTTGGCGCGCGCCAGCAGGTCGAGCGTGCGCTCCAGCATCAGGCGTTCGGGCGCGATGTACAGCAGGTCAAGCTCGCCGCTCAGCAGTTGCTGCTCGATGACGCGCGCCGCGTCCGCATCGAGCGTGGAGTTGAGAAATGCGGCGCGCACCCCGGCCTGCTTCAGCGCCGCTACTTGATCCTGCATCAGCGCAATCAGCGGCGAAACCACGATGCCTGCGCCGGGGCGCGCGATGGACGGAATCTGGAAACACAGCGACTTGCCGCCGCCGGTGGGCATCAGCAGCAGCGCATCTTCGCCCGCGATGAGGGCGCGGATCACCTCCTCCTGCGGCGTGCGGAAATGTTCGTAACCGAACACGCTGCGAAGAATGTGGAGGGGGTCCATAACGGACACCTGTCCAGCGGGCGGAGGGTTTACCAGCGCAGCCAGGCGTACCACCCTGCCGCGAGCACAGAAACGCCGGCGAGCAGGGGCTTCCAATGATTTTTCACAAAGCGTGTGGCGACGAAAAAGTGGTTGGGCTCCACTTTCACTTCCAGTTCCGGCCAGGAGTAGACGCGCGCCTCTTCGCCAGCAGGCGTTTTCACCCTCAAGCTGACATCCAGAGCCAGAGCGCGCTTGCCGCCCCTCAAGGGCAGCAACTCCCAGGCCCACTCCAGGGTGGAGCGCCCGGCCAGGGCCTGTTCCACGGGGGTGAGCGCGGTGATATGGAATCCTGCGCCGGAGAGCGCGGGCGCAAGCTGTGCGCCGATCTTCAAGGTGGTGACATTGGCCGGTGCAGCCTGGTTAAGCGCGCGCATCACCGGCGCGATAATGTCATGGCTGATGCTGAGCTCAACCCGTTTGACCTCCCCGACGATGAGATTGCGCGGCGCAACCGCGCGCAGATTGCGCATACTGATCTGCTCCACCTGCTCGCGCATCACCAGGGTCAGGTCCTGCGCCTGCTCGGCGAGATTGCCCTGCGCCGCCGCGAACAGCGGTATGACTGCCTTGATCGGCGCAGTGTGATAAAGTTCGCCGGAATAGCCCGGCGGGCCATCCTGCAACTCGCGGCGCTGCTTGTCAACCGGGCTTTCCTCGGTGATGCTCTTGACCATCAGCCCCTTCATCACCACCACGTAGAATATGATGTCGGCGAAGATGAACAGAATGATGAAGACGACAAAATCCTTGATTTCCATAAGGTTAGCTTACCTCCTCCGGTTTATCTTCCACCCTGCCGGGCATGGTGCGCTGTAGATGAAAAGTGTGCTTGCGCAGAATGGAATCTTCGTGCCATAATTTAAATATTATAGTTTTTCGTCCTGACACAAAAGCACTTTGAGGGAGGTGTAGCTTGTTCGATTTTTCAGTGAATTTGGCCAGAGATTCCGTTGAATACAGCACGGGCGATGTATTGATCATGTACGGCATCATCATTGCCGTGGTGCTGACTATCGCCATCGCCGGGTATAAAACTGCGACCAAAAAGAAATTTTAAAAATGCGGAAGGAGAGTTTCACTATGCGTCGGTTTTTAACAGCATTACTAGCGGCCGCTACGCTCGGCGCCTTTGGCGTGGTGTGGTCTGAAGAGCAGGCGGCGGCCCCGGCTGATGCCACTTCCGCCCCGGCAGCAGAGGCCGCAGCACCTGCGGCAGCACCCATGCCCACGGAGGCGCTCACGCTGACGGGTAACGCCGAAGCCGGCGCGAAGATTTTCGCCGAAGGCAAAGGCGAAGCGCCGCCCTGCATGTCCTGTCACGGCGAAAAAGGCCTCGGCGATGACAACATGGGCACCCCGCGTCTGGCGGGCCAGGGTTTTGTCTATCTCAGAAAGCAGTTGTATGAGTTCGCCGCCGACCGCCGCACCGATACCACCATGGGTGTCATGAACGGTATCGCCAGGGCGCTGTCCGACCAGGATAAAGCCGACATTTCGGCTTATGAGGCGAGCGTGCATGAAGACGCCCTGGCTGCAGCTTCCAACTTGGAGGAGATCAAGGCTGCGGGCTCGGTGCAGGTGGGCGAGAAACACCTCGGCAAGGGCATCGTGCTGTACGGTATCCCGGGGAAAAACGTCCCGGCGTGCTCAAGCTGCCATCAGTTCAACGGGCGCGGCGCGTTGCCGGTCTATCCCGCCATCGGCGGCCAGCGGTACGTGTATCTGGTGAACCAGTTGAAGAAATGGAAGGACGGCAGCCGCGCCAACGATCCGCTGGGCCAGATGCGCGCCGTGGCAAGCAAGCTGAGCGATGAGGATATTTACAACGTGGCCGCCTATCTCACCAGCGCGCCGCCGATCTCGGTCGGCAACTCGCGTCAGCCGCACCAGCCGGAGCCGGCAGTGGCGGGCGCCGCGCACTAACAGGCTGTTTTCAACAGCCTGTTAGTGCGGTACAGGGATGTGTCGCCATTTTTTCAAACACGATGTATGTGTTTGAAAAAATGGAGCAAAGCGCCATAATAATTATTGGGCGCACTTTTCGCTTTGCGGGTTGAAAAGCCCAAGGAAGGGCTTTTTCAACGACCTGCCGGTTGCGAACTGTTTGTTGTAAAGCTGGTCTCAATAGGGGGCGGGCACTCACCCGCCCCCTATTTTTTATGTAATCCGCCATTTCCTCTGAAAATGCCGTCGTGACGAAACCATCCCTCAAACCGGGCGAGAAAATCCTGTTCGCCGTGTTCGGCGCGTTCTTCGCGCTGGCGCTGATCGGCTATGTGGTGCTGGAAGTGGTGCGCAGCCAGATGACTGAACCCATGTTTGCCTCGCGTAACTCATTCGATTTCTCCGCCGCGGGGCAACGCGGCTCGGAACTGTTCCGCAAG
>JAMCTV010000137.1 GCA_023381235.1 Gammaproteobacteria bacterium | reverse complement strand
AAGCGCGCCTTGCTTGAGGTAGGCGTTGCCCAGGCTCAAGCGCAACAGCGCATTGTCCTGGCCTGCGGCCAGCATCTTTTCCAGATTTTCGATCAGCGCCAAACGGTTACTTGCGCCAGAAGGCGGGGGTCAGAATCACGAACAGCGTGAACAACTCAAGTCGTCCCAGCAGCATGGTGAAAGAGAGCAGCCACTTGGCGGCATCGGGGAGCGCAGCGAAATTGGCGGCCGGGCCGACCGCGCCGAGGCCGGGGCCGGTGTTGTTGATCGCCGCCGCGGTGGCGCTGAAGGCGGTGATGAGGTCCACGCCCATGGCGGAAATGCTCAAGGCGATGATGGCGAAGCTCGCCAGATAGGTGGCGAAGAAGGCCGACACCGCGGCGATAGCACGCTCCGGCACCACCCTGCCGGAAAGCTTCAGGGGTACGATGGCGTGCGGGTGGATCAGGCGTTGTATTTCGCACAGGGTTTGCTTGAACAGCAGCACGATGCGTACTGCTTTCATGCCGCCAGAGGTGGAACCCGCCGAGCCGCCGAAGAAGCTGATGATCAGCAGCAGCGCGCCCAGCACCGGCGGCCAGGCGCCGAAGTCCGCGCTCATGTAGCCGGTGGTGGTGGCCATGGTGACTACTTGAAACACCGCGTAGCGCAAGGACAGTAGCAGCGTGGGGTAGGTCGCCGTAAGGTATAGGTAAAGTCCGATAAACAAGGCCGCCGTGATGCTGATGGCGGCATAAATGCGAAACTCGGTGTCGCGCCAATAACTGCGCAGGCTCCGGTCACGAAACGCCAGAAAATGCAGTGTGAAGCTCGCCCCGCCCAGAAACATGAACAACGCGAGTATCATCTCTATGGCGGCGCTGTTGAAATAAGCGATGCTCGCGTCATGCGTGGAGAAGCCGCCCGTGGAGACCGACGCGAAGCTATGGAACAGGGCGTCAAACGGCGTCATGCCCGCGGCCCACAAGGCCAGCGTGCAGGCGGCGGTGAGGCCGAGGTAGATGTACCACAGCGCCTTGGCGGTCTCCCTGATGCGCGGCGTGAGCTTGCTTTCCTTCATCGGGCCAGGCGTTTCGGCTTTATAAAGCTGCATGCCGCCTACGCCCAGCATGGGGAGGATGGCCACCGCCAGCACCACGATGCCCATGCCGCCCAGAAATTGCAGGATGCCACGCCACAGATTCATCGAGGGCGCAAGCTGATCGAGGCCGGTGAGCACCGTGGAGCCGGAGGTGGTGAGCCCCGACATGGTTTCAAAATAGGCGTCCACCATGTGGCTAGTGGTGCCGACGAACTGGAATGGCAAGGCGCCAAACAGCGCCAGCAGCGCCCAGAACAGGCTCACGATGACAAAGGCATCGCGTACGCGCAACTCCTTGACCTGGCGGCGTACCGGCGCCCACAACAGAAAACCCGTCACTAAAGCAATGAGACCGGCCTTGAGAAACGGCGCAAAACCGCCGTCCTGATCGAACCAAGAAAGCGCGATGCAGGGCAGCATGGTGAGGCTGAACAACATCAGCAGCAGGCCCATGATGCGCTGAATGACGAGGAATTGCATTATTTAGATGAACGTCACGCCCACCTGAAACAGACGCTCTACCTCGTGAATGCGTTTTTTGTCCACCAGGAACAGGATCACGTGATCCTCGGATTCAATCACCGTGTCATGATGTGCAATCAACACCTGTTCGCCGCGCACGATGGCGCCGATGGTGACGCCGGCGGGCAGCTCGATGTCTTCAATCGCGCGCCCTACCACGTGCGAGGATTTATAGTCACCGTGCGCCACCGCTTCGATGGCCTCCGCCGCGCCGCGCCGTAACGAATGCACCACTGCCACGTCGCCACGGCGCACAAGCGCCAGCAGGCTGCCGATCATGGTTTGTTGCGGTGAGATGGCGATGTCTATCGCGCCGCTCTCCATCAAGTCGGTGTAGGCGGGGCGGTTGATGAGCGCCATCACCTTGCGCGCGCCGAGGCGCTTGGCGAGCATGGCGGAGAGAATATTGTCCTCGTCGTCATTGGTGAGCGCACAGAAGATGTCGCATTCCTCGATGTTTTCCTCGCGCAGCAATGCTTCATCGGTGGCGTCGCCGTGCAGCACTGTGGTGTTGTGCAATTCCTCGGCGATGGCGCGCGCGCGTCCCGCATTGTGCTCGATGAGCTTTACCTGATAGGCGTTTTCCAGCGCCATGGCGAGGCGCTTGCCGATATTGCCGCCGCCCGCCAAGGTGATGCGTTTGTATGGATTGTCCAGACGGCGCAGCTCGCCCATCACCGCGCGGCAGTGTTTGGTGGCGGCGATGAAGAACACCTCGTCGTCTGCCTCGATCACCGTGTCGCCCTGTGGCACGATGGACTGGCCGCGCCGGAACAGCGCCACCACGCGCGTCTCGATGCTCGGCATGTGCTGCCGTAACTCGCGCAGCTCGCGCCCTACCAGAGGGCCGCCATGATAAGCGCGCACCGCGACCAACTGCACCAGGCCGCGCGCGAAATCCAGCACTTGCAACGCGCCGGGAAACTCGATCAGACGCTGCACGTAATTGGTGACCAGTTGCTCCGGACTGATGAGCACGTCCACGTCAAACGCCTGCGCGGAGAATAATTGCGGATAATTCAGGTACTCCACCGCGCGCACGCGCGCGATCTTGGTCGGGGTATGAAACAGGGTGGCGGCCACGCGGCAGGCCGCCATGTTGGTTTCGTCGCTGTTGGTCACGGCGAGCAGCATGTCCGCGTCCTCCACCCCGGCGCGCAACAGCACCTCCGGGTGCGACGCCTGTCCGGTCACGGTGTGAAGATCAAGCCGTACTTGCAGCTCCTGCAAACGCTTTACGTCGGTGTCCACCACTGTGATGTCGTTCGCCTCCCCCACCAGGCTTTCCGCGATGGACGCCCCCACCTGACCCGCACCGAGGATGATGATTTTCATTGTTGCAGAGCAAAGAGCAAA
>JAMCTV010000136.1:925-11773 GCA_023381235.1 Gammaproteobacteria bacterium | reverse complement strand
CGCGCAGAGCCGGGAAAAGATCAAATTCGGCGTGAAGTTTTACGGCAAAAACAACATGTAATGGTGCCGGTGAGGGGAATCGAACCTCTGACCTACTGATTACGAATCAGTTGCTCTACCAACTGAGCTACACCGGCCAATTCTTAATAAAACGCGCATAGCGCTTCGGCTCGACACCCTTCGCTTTGCTCTTCCCTCTTCCTTCAGGGAGAGGGAATGAGGGAGAGGGCTGCAGAAGTGATGGGGATAGGGTTCCTGGGCATCTCCGCCATTTCTGGCGTACTTTCCATCCGGGTTAGTGGCTATTACGCACCCGTATGATAACGTCCACGCCCTCGGCCACCGTGCCCTCCGGCAGCGGCGGCATGGCGGGCAGGTTGAGCTGGTCGGCCTCGATGTCCATCAGCATGCCGGTGTCCACATTGTAGATGTGGTGATGCGCCCCGGTGTTGGAGTCGTAGAATACCTTGCTCGGATCCACGATCACCTCGTGAACCAGCCCGTGCTGCACAAACAGGCGCAGGGTGTTGTACACCGTCGCCTTGGACACCGTGGCGTGCTCCCGGTTGACCATGCCGAGTATCTGGTCCGCCGATAGATGCTGCGGACGCGCCAGCATGATCTGGGCGATCTCGACGCGCTGCTGGGTAGGGTTGATGCCCTGCTTGCGCAGCAACTGCGCGATGTCCTGCTCCGCCGTGCATGAAGTGCTGTACTGTTCCATCGTGCCAAGTATATGATGAAAATTTAATCAAAGTCTATCCTGGCGTGATAAATTTACAGCGCCGGACCCGGCCGGGATGGCATAAGCCGCGCCGTCAAAAATGGCCGGGCGGTTCAGCATGAGACCAGCCGCCAGGCGCGCCGAGGCGGGCGCGAGCGCAATGCCGTTGCGAAAGTGACCGCTGTTCACGTACAAGCCCCTGATTCCGGGATGCGCCGTGATGGTGGGTATGCCATGCTCCGAACCAGGACGCAAACCCGCCCAGTGGCGTTCAATTTCACACTCGGCCAGAACCGGGACCATCTCCAGCGCCGCCTGTTTAAGCTCGGCCAGCGCCGCCGCGGTGGTAGAGCAGTCGAAGCCCGCCTGTTCCACGGTACTGCCCGCCAGCACCCTCCCGTCGCGGCGCGGTATCAGATAATGCTCCGCGCGCACCACGATATGCCGTAACAGACCGGGCCAGGCGCGGAACAAAATCATCTGCCCGCGCACCGGGGCAATGGCAAGCTCCACGCCCATAGCGCCGAGCAGCTTGCCGCTCCACGCCCCCGCCGCGACCATCACCTGATCGGCGGGGATGACGCCGCGCGCGGTTTCCACCCCGGTAATTTTGCCGCGCGCGACCGCAAGGCCGGTAACCTCGCAGTGCTCCTCGATACGCACTCCCTGTTGCAACAGGCTTGCTTTCAACGCGCTCAGCAGACGCGGGTTGCGCACTTGCGCGACATGTGGAAAATAGAGCGCAGATTGGGCAGAGAGCGCCGGCTCGGACTCCTTGAGCGCACTGCCGGAGAGCAACTCCAGCCTCACTTTGGCCTGCCCCGCCCAGCGCTGTGCCTGATCGCGCTCATCCACATCGAGATGCAGCATTCCGCTGGGCGTGTATTCGATATCTATCCCGGTCTCGGCCAACAACTCCTGCGCCAGCGCTGGATAATATTGCTGCCCCCATTGCGCCAGTTGCGTGACGGCCTGCGGCGCGCGCCACGGATAAAGCGGGGACAAAATCCCCCCCCCCTGCCCATGACGACTCGCGCCCAGCCTCGCTGCGCTCGATGACGGTCACGCGCACACCTGCCCGCGTCAACTCGCGCGCGGTCATGAGGCCGATCACACCCGCGCCGACGACGCACAGGGATGTGCCAGTGTCGCGGGAAGCTGGATGCCGGGAGCCACTGATGAGGCAGTCGCTCACATATTTGCTGGGATTTGAGCCAAGTGATCAGTTGCGGTCAATTCTTGCCCCAGCAGGCGTCTTGCCCTGACGGACCGCTTTGTGTCAAGGTAAGTTCCTTGCAGCTTATCCCCCCAGCGGTGTCTTTATCCTGTCCTCCTGTGGTTTTGGCGGTCGCTTTCGCCGTAAAACCCGTAGCCGAGTTATTACTAAGGGCAAGATCATAGTAAGCTGTGCCGCTCGCGGGCACGGTAGCGCTAAGTCCAAGCCCTCCCGTCCCCAAAGTGCCGGTATATGTACTATTATTGGCGCGCCACTTCTCTTGCGCCAGTTGTATCTGATAAAGCGCAGTAATCGCCTCCGCGCGCCGCCCCTTGCGTACCGAATCCATATATGAAGGATAAGCGATGGCCGCCAACAGGCCGACGATGGCCACCACGATCATCAGTTCGATCAGGGTAAATCCCAAGTGTTGCTTTTTCATATCCAAGCTCCGTAAAGTGGGTTCCGTCGCCTTCTATATGCCAAGCCGGATGAGGCTTGGCGACCTGTTTCCGACGAGCGGCGCAATTTTGCTGACCAGCGGCAATGAAGGATATATTAAACTGGCGCCGCTTGAACTACCATACACTCAGGAAAGAGGAGCGTCCATGCATCTGGTGCGTACAAACAGGGGTTTCACTCTGGTGGAACTGATGATCGCCGTGGCGGTGCTCGCCATCCTGCTCGCCGTCGGCATCCCCTCCTTCCAGACCACGCTGGACAAACGGCGCCTGACCGGAGCGGTGGAACAGCTCTACAGCGATCTCCAGTACGCGCGCAGCGAGGCTATCCGCCAAAACAGGAATGTGACCGTTTATTTCACCGGCACAAGCACCTGGTGCTACGGCATGGATGACGATACCTCCAGCGCCTGCAACTGCAGTTCGGCGCCCGGCAATTGCACCGTGGGCGGCGTGCAGAAGGTGGTGGCGGGCACGGGGTTTAGAAACGTTACTTTGAGCGAGAACACCTTTGCATCCGGCAATGTCACCTTCGACCCGCGGCGGGGAACCGCCAGTCCGCAGGGTAGAGTATCTTTGCAATCCAGCGCCATCGGCACGGTGAAGGTCATCGTCAGCAGCCCGGGGCGCGTGCGCATTTGCTCTGATGACGTGCCTGATTACAAACCGAGTTCGGGATCATGCTAAGACCCGTCCATCACCGCGCGTCCGGCTTCAGCCTGGTGGAGCTGATGATCTCCATCGCCGTGGGCCTGCTGGTATTGGCGGGGGTGACGACGATGTTCGCGCACAATGTAAAGGCGAGCGGCGACACCCTTAAAATGGCCAGGCTGCACCAGGAACTCCAAGCCATCATGAGCTTGATGACGCGCGATCTCCGGCGCGCCGGGTATTGGGGCAATGCCTCCTCCGCCACCGTGCCCGGGAACTCGGATACCAACCCCTTCACGCTGGATAACCCCGGCAAATATGGCTCGGAACCCGACGACTCCTGCATCACCTTGAGCTATGACAGGAACGGCGACGGCGTCGTAACCACCTCGCCATCGGGTGACGATGAGCGCTTTGGCTTCCGTTTGAATGACGGCGCGGCGGAAACCCGCCAAAGCGGCGCGGACTGCTCGGCCGGAGGCTGGGAAGACATCAATGATACGGTGACCACGGAAATCACCGGCCTCAACTTCGCGCTCGCCACCAGGAGTGCGGACATTGACGGATCGGGGTCCGGCGCCAGCAGCATCGTCGTGCGCGAGGTGACCGTCACCTTGTCAGGACGGCTGCGCAAGGACACCACAGTGAGCCGTACCCTGCAAGACACGGTGCGCGTGCACAATGACCTATATCAACCCTAATTCCGGCATGCAAGGACGCATTGGTGTCGCGGGGGACAGGACGCCGGGAGCGACTGGGCATACCGTTGTGCAGTCAGCACATGCTCGCCCCATTCCAACGTTCAAACGCCAGTGCGGCATGGCAACGCTGGCGATCTCACTGATACTGTTGATCGCCGTCACCCTCATCACCTTTAATGTCGCCAAGGTGGGCAGCGTGGAGCAGCGCATCTCCGCCAACGACGTGCGCACGCTGACCGCGCACGAAACCGCACAGGCAGCAGTCGAGCAGGCCATCGCCTATCTCAACGCCAATCTGCCTAAAATTAACTCGACAGGAACGGGGGGGTGGCGTAACGTCGCCAGCACGCCGAGCTGGACACCCTGCACCACCTCGGAAACTGCCCTGCCCTGCGGTGACGGCCAGACCAACAAATACGGCAATACCTGGCTTAGATATACCGCACCCAATCAAATCAACCTGCCCGGCAGCCCCTATACCACCACTGTTCATTATCTCACAGAAAGCGTGGGTGGCGCTGTGGATGACCAGCCCAGAATGATCATCCTCGCCTCGGTAATTCCCAACTCCGATCCGCTGGCCGGCAGCGCCGTCATCCAGCAGGTCGTGAAGTATTTCTCCCTCGTTACTGCGCCGCCCAGTCCGCTCGCCGCACTGGGTAAGGTGGAACTCAAGGGCAACATTTCCGTGCACGGAAATCCCTCCCCGGCGGCATCATTTTACCCTCCCTTGACGGCTGACAAGCCACTGTCCGTATGGTCACGCGACAATGTGGACGTGGACGGCAGCGCGCAAACCTGTGTGCCGGGCTCGAACTGTAGCGGAGCAAACAAGTTGACTGACAAAAATACCAATGGCGGAGACATCGCAGGTAATGATGCCGATTTCCCAACCGATCCATTCGACTATGTCTTCGGCGTCCCCAACTCCGAGGCCGACACCATCAAAAGTCAATCCACCGTTCTGGCAGATTGCAGCGGTCTCAGCGGGGCGTCGTCCGGACTATTTTGGGTTACTGGCGACTGCGCCATAGGAGCAAACGTTGGCAGCGCCGATGCGCCAGCCATTATTGTGGTAGAGGGGGATTTCAGGATGAACAGTAACAACGTCTTTTATGGACTTATTTATTTGAAAGGCGGCGGGAATGTCACGCTGAATGGCGGACCCACTCTGTGGGGTGGGCTTGTTTCCGATCATGATATTGATCTTGGGTCCGGTAATTACACTTCGCGTTATCTGGACCTCTCCGGTATCCCTCCCAACAGCACGGGCGGCTTCGCCAAGGTGCCGGGCGGCTGGTTGGACACCTACCAAAAACCGGTATCCTGATCGTGCACGGCTTGCGTCATGACAAGCGGGGTTTCAGCCTGATTGAGGTGCTGATTGCACTCGCTGTGCTGGCAGTCGGCTTCGCCGCCGTGGCGAAATTCCAGGCCACCGTGTTTGAATACAGTGCGGGCGCCAAGGAGCGCGCCATCGCGGCGCGTCTCGCAGAGGAGAAAATCGCAGACTTGCGTCAGTATGAAACCTTGGCGGTGGCCGCGAACGGAATGGTTTCCTACCGCGATATCGGCACCAATACCGGGGGAGCGCTCCCCAGTGGAACGGTGACCATTTCCAACGTTAACTATAATCGGAGTTGGGCTGTTGCGAACTATTATTACCCCAACACCGGCCTGACGCCCGTGTATGGGATGACCGGCACGACCACTGTGCCATCGCCCGCCCCTGCGTATCCTCCCTTCAAACTGGCTACCGTTACCATCCAATGGACGGATCAAAGCAATGACACCCAGAGCGTTGAGATCGGCACCATCATCAGCGCTCACGACCCGGCCAAATCGGGCGTCGCCATCGAATAACAGCCGTCGAACACGCTGCAATACACAGCTACTGTAATTTTTTGGGCAGTGGGAACATAACGCTCTCCCGCGGGCCGTCGTTCTCCACCACCTGCTCTGCGCCCCACGTCTTGAGTTCTTCAATCACCTCCCGCACCAGCACCTCCGGGGCGGAGGCGCCGGCGGTGACGCCAACAGTGGTTTTGCCTTCCAGCCAAGCGTGTTGAATATCCGCGGCGCTGTCTATCAGATAGGCGGGGGTACCGAGTTTGCCGGACAGTTCTTTCAGGCGATTTGAATTCGAACTGTTGGGCGAACCCACCACCAGCAGCGCGTCGCACTGCGCAGCGAGTTGTTTTACCGCATCCTGACGGTTTTGCGTGGCATAGCAGATGTCGTCCTTCTTGGGGCCGATGATGTCGGGGAAGCGCGCGCGCAGCGCCTCGATTACGCGCGCGGTGTCGTCCATGGACAGCGTGGTCTGGGTGACGTAGGCGAGCCTGGCGGGGTCTTTGACTTCCAGTCTATTTACATCCTCGACGCTTTCCACCAGGTGCATGCGCCCCAAATCATGAGGGCGGTTGTACTGGCCCATGGTGCCTTCCACTTCGGGATGGCCCTTGTGGCCGATCAGGATACATTCGCGCCCGTCGCGGTAGTGGCCCAGCACTTCCATGTGCACCTTGGTGACCAAAGGGCAGGTGGCGTCAAACACCTTGAGGCCGCGTTGCCCGACCTGTTCGCGCACCGCGCGCGATACGCCGTGCGCGCTGAAGATCACGATCTCGCCGTCCGGCACCTCGTCCAGCTCGTCCACGAATACCGCGCCCTTGTCGCGCAGCCCTTCCACCACGAATTTGTTGTGCACCACTTCATGGCGCACGTAAACCGGCGCGCCGAATTTTTCCAGCGCGCGCTCGACGATGACGATGGCGCGATCCACCCCGGCGCAGAAGCCGCGCGGGTTGGCGAGGATGACTTTCATTTGCAGCGGGCCAGATGGCTCATAATAAACTCCAAGCACTCAACGCGGTTATAGGCCTCTTGCAGCGAACCGCCCCACACCGTGACGCCGTGGCCGCGCACCAGAAGCGCGGGGACTTGCGGTGGTGTCGCTCCCGGCATCCTGCCTCCCGCGACACTAGCACGTCCCTGTGCGTCGTCGGGGGCAAAGCGCTGTTTAATCGCCTCGGCGATTTTGTTCACATCCAGGGTATTTTCAAACAGGGGCAAATTTACCTTGGGTGATTGCTCCCAAACGCCCAAGCCCTTGAGCATCTCCAGCGCCGGCAGCGGCAGGCTTGCCGCCGCCGGAGGCGCGCGCTCCGCCGCGAGGCAGGCGTCCACGCTATGCACGTGCAAACAGGCGCGCGCAGCGGGGAAGCGCTGATAGATCACGCGATGAATGGCGGTTTCGGCGGAGGGTTTCAAACCCGGCGCGGCCTGCTCGATAACCGTGCCGCTTTCAATCTCTACCAGCAGGAAATCGTTCTGCTCCAGCCGTCCCTTGGGGCAGCCGCTGGCGGTGATCCAGTAGCTCTTCTCATCGTCGCGCGCGCTCAGGTTTCCCGCCGTGCCCGCCATCCAGCCGCGCGTGTGAAAGTCGCGCGCGATTTCGACTAAAGCGGCGCGTAGGGGAAGTTGATCTAAACTGCGGGGCATAAAGCTGCTTTGCCTGGTGAATTATCCAAGCATTCTACCCTCACCTTCACCCTCTCCCTGCAAGGGAGAGGGTATGTACCCTGTGTGGTCCCGCTCACCGACTGCTTAACCGAAATTGGCCATCGCTCTTTTCGTATACACCGGCGTCCAGCCGCTGGTGTCTATGAAGTAGCGCACCGCCTTGATGCGTTTCGAGTCGCCCAGCGTGAACCAGTGTTCGGTGTTGGCGGGGACGTTGATGTAATCGCCTGCGCTCACCTCGAGCATGAACTGGTTGCCATCCTTTTCCACGAAGCCGAAGTAGCCCTTGCCCGCCACGATGTAGCGCACCTCGTCGTCGGTGTGCAGGTGTATCTTGTCGAACTTGCCCAGCATGTCGGCCAAACCCGGAATGTCTTCGTGCAATACGATCATATCGCGCGTGGTGTAACCCGCTTCTTTTTTCAGCTCTTCAAAACGGTTGTCCACCGCGCCGAGCAATTCCTCTTTCTCGGCATCCGACAGCGCGGCCATGGCGAGCAGTTCGCGTGCGCGCGGCGTGGCGGGTTCCGGCCAGTGGCGCAGCGTAATGCCGATGCCGGCCAGGCGTCTCTGGATGACGGGAAGATCGCGCGTTTCGCTGCCGTTGCTGAAAATCATGCGGGCCATAAATACTCCAGTAGCAAGTTGCAAGTGACAAGTAGCAAGAAATGTGGGAATTATACCAAAAGAGCCTCTGCTTAAGTCAGGGGCTCCTGCGGTGCACGGATGTACCGCCATGTTTCAAACACGACAGTGTTTGAAACATGAAGAAAAGCAATCCTTCGACAAGCTCAGGACACATTTTTGCTTTTTGCCGGGCAGGACGCCCTAATGCCGCGGGCGCAGGGATGCGCAGGAGCGGCCGTGCTCTGAGAAGTCCAGGATGGACTTATTCAGAGCTTCTCAAACG
Organism: Gammaproteobacteria bacterium; assembly: GCA_023381235.1. Classification (GTDB taxonomy): domain Bacteria; phylum Pseudomonadota; class Gammaproteobacteria; order SURF-13; family SURF-13; genus SURF-13. The sequence continues at coordinate 3,585 of JAMCTV010000136.1, read as the reverse complement.
GCTACTTGCGTCTTGCGGCCGGTCGCCTGGGCGGGCCGCTGCGCGCGCGCGGTTTGCCGCGCTGCGGGCGATGAGGCAAAACGGGGCGCTCGCTCTTGACCGGGGGCAGCGGCTGGGCCAGCAGTTCCGGCGTAATGCGTCCCACGGGTATCTTGTGGCCGATGTAGGTCTCGATGTCGGGCATGGAGAAGGCGTAGTCCTCGCAGGCGAAGCTGATCGCGTCGCCGGAGGCGCCGGCGCGCGCAGTGCGTCCGATGCGGTGCACGTAGTCCTCGCCGCTCTGCGGCAGGTCGTAGTTGAACACATGGCTCACGCCGGGGATGTGCAGGCCGCGCGCCGCGACGTCGGTGGCGACCAGGATCGCCAACTCGCCGCGCTGAAAATCGTTGAGCAACTGCAAACGCTTTTTCTGCGGCACGTCGCCGGATAGCATGGCCGCCTTGAAACCGTTGCCTTCCAGATAGCCCCACACCTTGTGCGCCGCGTGCTTGGTGTTGGTGAACACGATGCTGCGCCCGGCGCTGTACCCGGTGCCGATGCTCTTCAGCAGCCCGATAAGGAGCGGAATCTTTTCTTCGTTGGAGGTGTGGTACACTTGCTGGCTCACCTTGTCCGCCGTGACCTTGTCCGGCTCGATGGCGATGAGGCGCGGGTTATTCATGTGCTCGTAGGCGAGCTCGGTGACGCGCAGCGACAGCGTGGCGGAGAACAGCATGTTGAGGCGCTGCTCCGGCGGCGGCAGGCGGCGCAGGATAAAACGCACATCAGCGATGAAGCCAAGATCGAACATGCGATCCGCCTCGTCCAGCACCATCACCTGCGCGGCCTTGAGATCAAACACATGCTGCTTGAGGTAATCAATGATGCGCCCCGGCGTGCCGATCAGCACGTCCACGCCCTCCTCCAGCATGGTGCGCTGCGTGTCGTAGCCCGCGCCGCCGTACACCACGCCGAAACGGAAACCGCTGTGCGCGCCGAGCTGCTCGGCATCCTTGTGAATTTGAACCGCCAGCTCGCGCGTGGGGGCGAGCACCAGCGCGCGCGGCTGGTTCGGTTTGCGCCGCGCCGCCGGGTGCTTGAGCAGGTGATGCATCAGCGCGAGCAGGAAGGCGGCGGTCTTGCCGGTGCCGGTTTGCGCCTGACCCGCTACATCAAGACCCTGCAAGGCCAGCGGCAGGGTCTCGGCCTGGATCGGAGTGCAGTAGGAAAAGCCCGCTGCTTCAATGCCTTGCATAAGCTCTCTGGACAGGCCTAGGGAGGCAAAGGCGAGTTTGCTCAGGTGTTGGTCGTTCATGGGGCTACAGCATAGCAAAATCGGCCGGCCTATAATTTGCTTATTTTCAGGGTCTTGCTATTTTTGCCGGAACCGGTGCAAAATACACCAACGGGCTACCCCAAAGTATCCGGTGTAGCCCATACAGTCTCCCGCAGCTTCCGGGCGGCGGCACGAACAAGAATCCTCCCTGATTAAAGCTTGTCGTTGCAGATTTGACTTCATTAAACAATTTCGAGGTGTAAATAAAAGTGGGCGAACACATCGTTCATATCACGGACTCCAGTTTCGAGGGCGACGTACTTAAATCCGCCACCCCAGTGCTGGTGGATTACTGGGCGGACTGGTGCGGCCCGTGCCGCATGATCGCTCCGATCCTGGAAGAAATCGCCGCCGAATACAACGGCAAGCTCAAGGTCGCCAAGCTGAACATAGACCAGAATCCGGTCACCCCGCCGAAATACGGCATACGCGGCATCCCGACCCTGATGCTGTTTAAAAACGGCAACGTGCAGTCCACCAAGGTGGGCGCGCTTTCCAAATCACAGTTGACCGCGTTTCTCGATTCCAATCTATAAAAACCCCTGTCAACCCGGCCCCAACTTCAGGTGGATTAACTTAATCACGACATTTCCTCGACCCGGACGCGCACGCGGCCGGCAAATGCAAACCCCGTCGCGCAGGCTGCGCAACGGCCCTCCTCCCCCTCACTCTTAGATCAACAGGCACCCATGAATCTTACTGAACTCAAACAAAAGTCAGCCTCCGACTTGATAGATCTCGCCCAATCCATGGGCCTGGAGGGAATGGCGCGTTCGCGCAAACAGGACGTGATCTTCGCCATCCTCAAGGCCCACGCGCAAAAGGGCGAGGACATCTCCGGCGACGGGGTGCTGGAAATCCTCCAGGACGGCTACGGCTTCCTGCGCTCCGGCGACAGCTCCTATCTCGCCGGACCGGACGACATCTACGTTTCACCAAGCCAGGTGCGGCGCTTCAACCTGCGCACCGGCGACACGGTGTCCGGCAAGATCCGTCCGCCCAAGGAAGGCGAGCGTTACTTCGCGCTGCTCAAGGTGGATCAGATCAATTACGAAGCGCCGGAAAATTCACGCAACAAGGTGCTGTTTGAAAACCTCACGCCGCTGTTCGCCAACGAGCGTCTCACGCTGGAGATCGGCAACGGCAGCACCGAGGATTTGACCGCGCGCGTGATAGACCTGATCGCCCCCATCGGCAAGGGTCAGCGCGGCCTGATCGTCTCGCCGCCCAAGGCCGGCAAGACCATGATGCTGCAAAACATCGCCCACTCCATCGCCGCCAAGCACCCGGAATGTTATCTGATCGTGCTGCTCATAGACGAGCGCCCGGAGGAAGTCACCGAGAT
>JAMCTV010000136.1:0-915 GCA_023381235.1 Gammaproteobacteria bacterium | reverse complement strand
GAAAAGGCCAAGCGCCTGGTGGAGCACAAACGCGACGTGGTGATCCTGCTCGACTCCATCACCCGCCTGGCGCGCGCCTACAACACCGTAGTCCCCGCCTCCGGCAAGGTGCTCACCGGCGGCGTGGACGCCAACGCGCTGCAACGCCCCAAGCGCTTCTTCGGCGCGGCGCGCAACATCGAGGAAGGCGGCAGCCTCACCATACTCGCCACCGCGCTGGTTGAGACCGGCTCCAAGATGGATGACGTGATCTACGAGGAATTCAAGGGCACCGGCAATATGGAGGTGCATCTGGATCGCAAGATTTCGGAAAAGCGCGTCTACCCCTCGATCAACATCAACCGCTCTGGCACACGACGCGAAGAACTGCTCACCAAGCCGGATGAATTACAGAAGATGTGGGTGTTGCGCAAGCTGTTGCACCCGATGGACGAACTCGCCGCTATGGAGTTCCTGCTGGAGCGTCTCAAGGCCACCAAGACCAATGTCGAGTTCTTCGACTCGATGAAGCGGTAGTCAAGCGCTGCCATTCAACAGGTGTCATTCCCGCGCAAGCGGAAATGACAAAAAACCCTAACCCGGCGCTTCGATTTTCACCTCCACCGGCTTCACGTTCCAAATCTCCTCGGCATATTCGCGTATCGCGCGGTCGCTGGAGAACTTGCCCCCGCCCGCCACGTTGAGTATCGCGCGGCGCGACCACTCCTCGGCGTCGCCGTACAGCGACGCCGCCTCATCCTGGCGTTCCATGTAAGAAGCGAAGTCGGCCAGCACCAGATAACGGTCGCCGCCTTCGATCAGCGCGTGCACCAGCGGGCGGTACAGGTCGGGCGCATCGGGCGAGAAAAATCCCGCGCCTATCATATCCAGCGCCTGCTTCAGTTCCGGATTATTCTGATCTTTCTGCGCGCCCAT
>JAMCTV010000135.1 GCA_023381235.1 Gammaproteobacteria bacterium | reverse complement strand
CTGCATCCCTTCTGTTGCGCGCAGGCGCCGCAACCGGTTTTGCGTTCCGTCTCCACCCAGGCGTAACCCTGTTCCACCTCGACGACGCGCGCAGCCTGTTCGATCACGGCGCCTGTTCCATCCGGACGGACTCGGCAATCATGCGCACCGTCTGTTCCGGCACCCCGCCCACCACGGTGATCTGGTGCTCCTGCATCACGTTGCCGTAAGCGCGCACTGCACCCATCTGTTTGGAGCCTTTGAAGCCGGGCGCACCGTTGAGCTTTTCGATGAACACGGACACCGCGGCCAGCCCGTCGGACAACACAATATGCTCCACCGGAGCGCCCTGCGCGGACAAGCTGCGATGCCCATATTCGGTTTGCGTAAATCCTTCCGGCATACGCGTAACACGCCAGGCCTTATCCAGCGTCGGTTCAGGCGCGATCCCGGCCGCATCGCTTGGCGTTCCGGCGCCCTCATCCGGATCGGGCAGCCCCGCGGGCGGCGACGGGTGCAACTCCAGGGTGGTGAACATCAGTTGTTCCAGCGGCGCATTCTGTGCATTGATGAGTTCATATTTAAGCAGCAGACCGCTGGCCTGGTCTATCCAGAGGCGGTAACCGTAACGGTAAGCGTCGCGCGGGGCCACCCGCACCACACGCGCGAGACGGTCCGCCACCCGCTCATCTCCGTCCAGGGAAAAAGTATAGTGCTTGCCCAGCGTGGCATCGTTGCGGAACAGTCCGGCGGGGAATGGTTTGCGGGGACGGCTCCTGGCCACCACCTCTGCGCTGTGCTGATACTGAATACTGGTGACAACCCTGGGGTCGCGCATCATCTCGCGCCCCACTCCATTCAGCACGATAAGCCGCTCCCTTTCGCCGTGAGGACCCGCACCGTGAATGATGCGCATGCTGACCATTTGGCCGTCATGCAGATAGACGAAGGTGCCTTCATAGTTGAGCGTGCGCGCCGCGGTGGACATCTTTTCCAGCCATAGCCGCGCCGTGCCGGCGCCATCTTCGGCGTACAGCAGCGGCGCGGATAGTAACAGCGCGCACGCGGCGCTCACAGCGAGCGGCCTCATATCACGCGGTCTCACTCGTTGGGATCGAAGGCCGCACTGCGCGCATAGGGCAACATGCCCTGCATCCCGGCGGAGGTAACGTATTCGTTATGGTTGGTAAGGTAATTGTGCAGCTTGGGGGCGGGGGGGTTATTGGCCGCCAGTCGGGTCTGCGCGCCGGACGGCTTGTTACTGCCGGCTGGTTGCTGCACCGCCATCTCCGGCGCGGATACAGCGGCGAACTGCGCCGTCTGCGGGGTGGTCTGTACGCTCAACACCGCGACGGCGGCGACGGAAGCGGCGACCGCAAGGCCGGTGAGCCATTTCAGGGCGGGCATTCTGGGGGTCAGCGCGCGCGGGGCGAATGTGATGGGTTCAGATTCCAGCGCCTTGGCGACACGCTCGCACAAACAGGGCTGTATCTCTGCTCGCCCGCCGCCGCGCAGTACTGCGCCGATCAGGTGGTAGTGCCGCCAGCAGTGGCGCAATTCGGTCTCGTGCTCCAATGCCGTAATAAGACGGTCGGCTTGGGGTTCGGGCACCTCGCCGTCCACTAATGCGGATATGTCTTCTTTGCTTGCCATGGCCTGCACCTGCCTATAATAACTCAATCCAACAAAGGCTTTAACCTATTAGAAGCTCTGCGTTAAATCAGAATCTTCTCAATCCAGCAACGGTTTTAACTTCTGATCTATCGCTTCGCGCGCGCGGAAGATGCGTGAACGCACCGTGCCCACCGGGCAGTCCATCGCCGCGGCGATTTCCTCGTAACTCAGGCCCTCCAATTCGCGCAACGTGATGGCGGTGCGCAAATCAGGCGGCAACTGCTCGATGGCGTTGAACACCGTGCTGCGTATCTCGTCGGTGAGCAGCAGATGCTCCGGCGTGCTGCCCTCCTTCAGGGCCGGCTCATTGGCCAGATGTTCCGCATCCTCCATCTCGATATCGTCCATCGGCGGGCGGCGCCCCTGGGATACCAGGTAATTCTTCGCCGTGTTGTCGGCGATCCGGTAGAGCCAGGTATAAAACGCGCTGTCGCCGCGGAAATTGGGCAGCGCGCGGTATGCCTTGATGAACGCCTCCTGCGCAATATCCTGGGCCTCGCTGTGATCACGCACATAGCGCCCGACCTGCTTTATAATCCTGTGCTGGTACTTGAGCACCAGCATGTCGAACGCCCGCTTGTCGCCCTGCTGGACGCGCCGCACCAGCTCCTGATCAACTGTATGCTCGGCCACTTAAGGCGTCCCCTTGCGGTCGCGGGCAATCCCTGGCTGCTTCAATAGACAGCCCCAATCCGTTATAGTTCGCGTTTGCCGCGTGTTTGTCTTGTTCATGCGCCATTTAAACCAAGTCTTGATGCATTATGACCGCAAACAGCCGTACCGCCAACCCATCATATGAGTATTGAGCACTGTTCGGACGTGCTCATCATCGGCAGCGGCGCAGCCGGTCTGAGCCTGGCCCTGCGTCTCGCGCCCTCGGCCAAGGTGCACTTGGTCAGCAAGGGCATTTTACGCGAGAGCGCCAGCCTGTACGCACAGGGCGGCGTCTCGGCCGTGCTGCACAAGGACGACTCCATTGCCTCGCACGTCGAGGACACCCTGCGAACCGGCGCCGGGCTGTGCGATCCGGAAATCGTGCGTTATACCGTGGAGCACGGGCGCGAAGCCGTGGAATGGCTGATCGCGCGCGGCGTGCCGTTCACCAGGGAACAAGAGCCCAACGGCGGCAACGAGTACCACCTGACCCAGGAAGGCGGCCACAGCCACCGGCGCGTGATCCACGCGGCCGACGCCACCGGCCGCGCCATCGAGACCACGCTCGAAGCGCAGGTGCGCGCGCATCCGAATATCGGCCTGTTTGAAAATCACATCGCCATTGATCTCATCACTGCGGCCAAGCTGGGCAAAGGTCCACAACGCTGCCTGGGTGTGTATGCCCTGAGCCGTGAGGCCGGCCGTGTCGTGGCCTTGCGCGCGCGCTGCGTAGTGCTCGCCACCGGCGGCGCGGGCAAGGTGTATCTCTACACCAGCAATCCGGACATCGCCACCGGCGACGGCGTCGCCATGGCCTGGCGCGCGGGCTGCCGCGTGGCCAATATGGAATTCATCCAGTTCCACCCCACCTGCCTGTATCATCCCAAGGCCAAGTCCTTTCTCATCACCGAGGCGGTGCGCGGCGAGGGCGGCCGGTTACTGCTGCCGGACGGCACGCCGTTCATGCACAAGTTCGACCCGCGCGGCGAACTCGCCCCGCGCGACATCGTGGCGCGCGCCATAGACCATGAAATGAAGCGTTTGGGACTTGCTTACGTCCATCTGGATATCTCGCATAAACCGGCGCAATTTATCCGCGAGCACTTCCCGACCATCTACGCGCGCTGTCTGGAGTTCGGCTACGACATGACCAGGGAACCGCTGCCGGTAGTGCCCGCCGCGCACTATATCTGCGGCGGGGTGATGACCGATTGTCACGGGCGCACCGATATTCCCGGCCTGTACGCCATTGGCGAAACGGCGCACACCGGCCTGCACGGGGCGAATCGCATGGCGAGCAACTCGCTGCTGGAGTGCCTGGTATTCGCCGCCGCCGCGGGCCAGGACATCCTGGCGCAACTCCCTGACGCTCCGCTGCCTCCCGCGCTGCCCGCATGGGACGAGAGCCGGGTCACCGACTCCGACGAAGAGGTGGTGGTGTCGCACAACTGGGACGAACTGCGCCGCTTCATGTGGGACTACGTCGGCATCGTGCGCACCAGCAAGCGCCTGGAGCGCGCGCAGCATCGGGTAAATTTGTTGCTGAGCGAAATCGCCGAGTATTATTCCAACTTCCGCGTCAGCAATGACCTGATCGAGTTGCGTAACCTGGCGCTGGTGGCCGACCTCATCATCCGCTCCGCACTCGCGCGCAAAGAGAGCCGTGGCCTGCATTACAACAAAGACTATCCGGACACCAACCCGGTGGCGGTAAATACGGTGTTGACCCCGCCCGGCTACAACATCTGAAGCCGGACGCGCAGTTTGCGTAAACTCTCCGTATCCGCGGCATCGGGTAATAGCACCACGGAGAGCGGCCACCACCCGGCGTCGAAGTTCAGTATCACCAGCCTGGGGCTGACATAGCTGCCCGGCTTGAGCTGCACGCGCTGTTCTTTTCCGTCCGCGCGCATTAACAGCCAAGTATCGTCATTCTCCCACACCAGGCGTGTAATCGCACTCTCTCCACGGCGCAAGGCGTGGCGGTTGAGTGTCAACCACAGGCTGCATAGCAGCGCGCCGATCAATAACACCCGCGCCCACCACGCCAGCGGCAACAGCACAAGCAGCGCCAGCGCCCCGCCGTGCGCCAGCACCAGCAGTGCGGCGAGGGTGCGCGATGGATTTAATTCAAGATTAAGCGGAGCGGGAGGCATGAGGCAAGAGTGCGTTGCGCCTGTTTTCCTGTCAAGTCACGCGCCGGGTTAGAATAAGCCATGCATCCTGACTGGAAGACATTTTTACAAGCGCGTGGCGCGCTCATTGAACAGGATAACGTGCAACACTTCGGCGCGCACCATATCGAACTTGAAGCCGCGGCATCAGGCAATATCATCGCCGATCTGTCGCACCTCGGCCTGATCGAGGTGCGCGGTGCAAACGCCTTCGATTTTTTGCAAGGTCAGTTGAGCAATGATTTAAGTGTGGTCAGCGAGACGCGCGCCCAACTCAGCGCCTGGTGCAGCGCCCAGGGGCGCGTGCTGACACTGATGACTGTTTTCAAGCGCGGCGATGCCTATTACTTGCAACTGCCGCGCGAGTTTTTGGAATCCACTTTAAAACGGCTGCGCCTGTATGTGCTGCGCGCGCAGGCCACGCTAACCGATGTCAGCGACATGCTGATACAAATCGGAGTCGCAGGCGCTCAAGCCGCGGAACATCTGAAAAAACAGTTTGACCCTTTGCCCGATGCGCCTTATGCCATCATGCAGCACGAACAAACCAGCCTCGTGCGCCTGCCCAGCGAAACCCCGCGCTTTCTGCTGGCCGCCCCTTATTCCGCCGCCCGCGCACTGTGGGAAACGCTCTCCGCTGCGCTCACGCCCACGGGCAGCGCGCCATGGAGGTTACTCGACATCCGCGCCGGCCTCCCTGCGCTATATCCCGGCACGCAAGATCAATTCATCCCGCAGATGCTTAATCTCGATATGCTCGGCGCACTCAGCTTTACCAAGGGCTGCTATCCGGGCCAGGAGATCGTGGCGCGCACGCGCCACTTGGGCGAAGTGAAACGGCGTTTATATCTCGCTTCAGTCCCGTCCGGAGCCGCGCCACAACCCGGCGCTGCATTATACGGGCGCGAGGGCGCGCAAATTGGCCAGGTGGGGTGGAACTGGATGAATTCCA
>JAMCTV010000134.1 GCA_023381235.1 Gammaproteobacteria bacterium | reverse complement strand
GTCCTTATGCCGGTCATGAAACGCGGAAAGCTCCGGCATCTCGTCTAGGCAGGGCTGGCAGTCGCTCGCCCAATAGTTCACCACCACCCATTTTCCGCGGTAATCGGACAGCTTGTGATTAACGCCCTGGGCGTCAGGTAGGGTAAAATCCCCAGCCAGGGCTACGCCGCAGAACCCCATGAATAACCACAACCCTATGATGCTTATAGTCCTGTGCATGGTAAAACCCTGTTTCCTGGATTGCTGAAAATGACAATGAATAATAACAGTTTTCGTACCGAGAGAGACAGCCTGGGCGAACTGAAGGTTCCGCGCGAGGCGTGGTACGGCATTCAGACCGCGCGCGCGCTGGCGAACTTCCCCATCAGCGGCCGCGGCCCCGACCGCGATTTCAGCCTGGCCCAGGTGCGCATCAAGCACGCAGCGGCCGTGGCCAACCAGCAATGCGGCGTGCTGGAGGCGCGCCTGGCTCAAGCCATCATCGCCGCGTGCGATGAGATACTCGCGGGCGCGTATCTCGATCAATTTGTGGTGGATCGTTTCCAGGCCGGCGCGGGCACCAGCCACAACATGAACGCGAATGAGGTGATCGCCAACCTCGCCAATGTGGCGCTAGGCGGCGAACGGGGCGCATATAAGCCCATCCACCCCAATGACCACGTCAACATGGGGCAGAGCACCAACGACACCATTCCCACCGCGCTGCGCCTCGCCGCGCTCGCCAAACTGCCGCGCCTGCTCGGCGCCGTGCGCACCATGGCCGCGGAATTCTCACGCCTGGGCGCACAGGAAAAAGACACCGTGAAAAGCGGGCGCACCCATTTACAGGACGCCGTGCCCACCACCCTGGGGCGTGAATTCAACGCCTATGCCTGGACGCTGCAACGCTGCATCGAACGCCTGGGTGATACGCGCGCGCCGCTGTGCGAGATCGGCCTCGGCGGCACGGCCGCGGGCACCGGCCTCAACGCCGCGCCCGGTTACACGGAGAAAGTCGCGTCCGAGCTTGCGCGCCTGACCGGCGAGCCGCTGCGCCCGGCGAGCGATCTTGCCGCGCAGATGCAGTCCATGCTCGATCTGCAAAACGTAAGCAACGCCGTGCGAGCGCTCGCCCTGGAACTCACGCGCATCAGCAACGACCTGCGCCTGCTCGCCTCCGGCCCGCGCACAGGCATCGGCGAAATCATTCCGCCCGCCGTGCAGCCCGGCTCCAGCATCATGCCGGGCAAGGTGAATCCGGTGATGTTCGAGATGCTGAACCAGGTGTGTTATCAGGCGCAGGGACAAGACCACGCCGTCGCGCTCATGACCCAGGCCGGGCAACTGGAACTGAACGTGATGATGCCCGCACTGGGCTCGGCGTTGTTTGACATGATGGAGTGGCTCACCAACGCCATCCACGCCGCAACGGAACATGGACTCAAGGGCTTAACCGTGGACCGCGAACGCTGCAAGGAATTTCTGCACAACAGCGTAGGCCTCGCCACGCTGCTCAACCCGCGCATCGGCTACGCGCAGGCGGCCAAACTCGCGCAGGAGTCGGAAAAAACCGGCAAGCCGGTACGCGACATCGTGGCCGAGCATGGCCTCATGAGCGCGGAAGAATTCGACGCTCTGGTGTTAAAAGCCGCGCGCGACGGGGAAACCAGCTGAGTCCTGCGGTAAAGTTGTACTGCACGGGCATTCTGCCCCAAAATGATTCACCCTTCCTCCGGCCGCACACAGGATAGCGCAAAGCGGCCCTCACGCCGACGCCATGAATTCTTTAATTCACTGAAAATCCTGCGCTTTCGTTGATTGGCACGGGGCTTGCTGAGACCCTCCTGACAATGTTCAACAGGAGGCCTGCATGCGTATCGTATTAGTCGTGGAAAGTGCGGATTACGCGGAGCCACTACTCTACGCCGCAAGCAAACATGCTTATGAGGTGGTCGAGCTTGTAACCAGCATCAATGCGCTACGGGCCGTCCTCAAGAAGGCCGAAGCAGACATCCTGGTGCTCGCGCTGGAGCAGGTTGACCATAGACAGCTACGCCAGATTGAGCGCCTGTATCTCGGTCATCCTTGTCCAATCGCCATGTTTACCCGCCGGGGCGATGCGCCGATCATCAACGCCGCGTTGCAGGCGGGCGTGAGCGCGTTTGTGGTGGATGGACTGGCGGCCGAGCGTATCAAATCCATCGTGGACCTGGCGATCATCCGATTTCATGAGACGCAAACCCTGCAAAAACAACTGCAGGAAGCCAATACCACACCGGACGAACGCAAGCTCATCCACCAAGCCGCGGAGATACTCATGACCAGAACGCATATCTCTGAAAATGCCGCACGGCTTGCCCTGCATAAGATGGCGTTGAGCCGTAACAAACGCGTGGCGGACGTGGCCGGGATGATAGTCAGCACCGCGCGATTTTCAGGACAACTCCGTTCCCCGGTAACCAATCCAGCTCAGCGGGAACAGGCGTTGAACAGCATAAGCGCGTGATGGACGATCAAATCAATCAATACGGCGACTGGCGGGCAGCGCTCACCCTCTGCCTCTCCTCAGAGGGTGAACGCCCCCCGGACTCCTGCCGGGAAATAACCAGTCAGCCATAACAATAACAGTGAACCATGTTACGAGTCATGATTGTGGACGAAAGCACGCAGCGCGCGGCGGCGTTGGCGGAAGCGCTGCG
>JAMCTV010000133.1:738-4034 GCA_023381235.1 Gammaproteobacteria bacterium | reverse complement strand
TCGATCTCCACTACGCAGCTGCTTACCGGCTCGCGCTTCTTCCTGAGAATGTCCACCACGTCAAATGCGGTGCAGCCGCCCAGACCCAGCAGCACCATCTCCATCGGACGCACGCCCAGGTTCTGCCCGCCCGCCTCCGGCGGGCCGTCCAGCACCACCGAGTGTCCGCTGCCGCTTTGCGCGACAAACAGACTGTTCTCAACCCACTTTACGCGCGCTTTCATGAAACTATTATGCTCTGTTTTCAACGCGGCACAACTGGTTTGAATAGCTTGACAAGCTCGGCGCCGGGGTCGGCGGCGCGCATGAAGGCTTCGCCCACCAGAAACGCGTGTACGCCGTGCGCGCGCATCAGCGCGACGTCCTGCGGCGTGTGGATGCCGCTTTCGGTCACCACGATGCGGCCGGGCGGAATTTTATCAAGCAGGTCGAGGGTGGTAGAGAGTGTGGTCTCGAAGCTGCGCAGATTGCGGTTGTTGATGCCGATGAGGGGGGTATCCAGTCTCAGCGCCCGCTCCAGTTCTCCGGCGTCATGCGCCTCGACCAGCACATCCATGTCGAGGCGCCGGGCGAGACCGGCGAGCTCGGCGAGTTGCGCCTCACCCAAGGCGGCGACGATCAACAGGATGCAGTCCGCGCCGAGCGCGCGCGCCTCGTAGACCTGGTAGGCGTCAATGATGAAATCCTTGCGCAGCACCGGCAGTTGCGTGGCCGCGCGCGCCTCTTGCAAATAACGGTCGTCACCCTGGAAAAAATCACGGTCGGTGAGCACCGACAGACACGCCGCACCCGCGCGCTCGTAGGATTGCGCGATCTCGGCGGGGCGGAAGTCGGCGCGCATCACGCCCTTGCTGGGCGAGGCCTTTTTAATCTCGGCAATCACCGCCGCCTCGCCGCGAGCGGTCTTTGCCTCGATGGCGGCGGCAAAGCCGCGCGGCGTGGACGCATCGGCGGCGTGCTGGCTCAATGCGTGCAAGGGTAGCGCTGCGCTGCGCTCGGCGACTTCCTCGGCCTTGCGCGTGAGGATTTTTTGCAGGATATCGGGTGTGGCGTGCATTGTTAAATCCCCCCCTAGCCCCCCCTTTTGCAAAGGGGGGAATCAGAGGACGCCCCCCTCCTTCTTCGAAACGGGAAAGGGGGGATTTTGGGTGAACTGTATCAACGCGTCGAGTTTATCGCGCGCTGCACCGCTGGCGATGGCCGCTTGCGCCTTGCGCACGCCCTGCTCCAAAGTCTCCGCGACGCCCGCCACGTAAATCGCCGCACCGGCGTTGAGCGCCACGATGTCGCGCGCTGCGCCGGCCGCGTTATCCAGCGCAGCGCGTATGAGCGTCAGGCTTTGCGCGGGGCTCTCGACGATGAGGCCGGCGAGGTCGGCGCGCGCGATGCCGAACTCCTCCGGCGTCACGACGTAATGCGTAATTTCTCCCTCCTTCAATTCCGCCACGTGCGTGGGTTCGGCGATGCTGATTTCGTCCAATCCATCCTCGGCATTCACCACCATGACATGGCGGCTGCCGAGGCGCGCCAGCGCTTCGGCCAGCGGCGTGAGCCAGTCCGCGCTCCACACGCCGAGCACCTGGTTACGCGCGCCGGCAGGGTTGGTGAGCGGGCCGAGCAGGTTGAAAATGGTGCGCACGCCCATCTCGCGCCGCGGGCCGATGGCGTGCTTCATGGCGCCGTGGAGCCGGGGCGCGAATAAAAATCCCACACCGATCTTTTCGATGCACGCGGCGACCTGCTGCGGTGTGAGGTCGAGGTTCACGCCCGCCGCCTCCAGCACGTCGGCGCTGCCCGATTTGCTCGACACCGAGCGGTTGCCGTGTTTGGCGACGCGCGCGCCGGCCGCCGCTGCGACGAAGGCGGCCGCCGTTGAGATGTTGAAGGTGTGCGCGCCGTCGCCGCCGGTGCCGCAGGTGTCCACCAGGTATTCGGCGTGCGTGACCACCTTGACGGCAAGATCGCGCATCACTCGCGCCGCCGCCGCGATCTCCCCGATGGTCTCGCCCTTCATGCGCAGGCCGATGAGGAAGCCGCCGATCTGCGCGGGCGTAGCCTGGCCGCCCATGATGATTTCCATCACGGTAACCATCTCTTCCTCTGACAAGTCGCGCCGCTCGGTGACAGCGCGGATGGCGGTTTGCATGTCCATGATTATGCCGCCGACAAAAAATTCTTCAGTAGATCGTGCCCATGCTGGGTCAGGATGGACTCAGGATGAAATTGCACGCCCTCGACGTTGAGCGTCTTGTGGCGCACGCCCATGATTTCGTCCATCTCGCCTTTTTCGTTCTCGGTCCATGCGGTGATTTCCAGGCACTCCGGCAGCGATTTTTTTTCGATTACCAGCGAATGGTAGCGCGTGGCCTCAAACGGATTGGGCAGGCCCTTGAACACGCCTTTGCCGGTATGATGAATCATGGAGGTCTTGCCGTGCATCAGTTCGCGCGCGTGTACGATCTTGCCGCCGAATGCCTGGCCGATGCTTTGGTGGCCGAGGCATACGCCGAGCAGGGGAATCTTGCCCGCGAATTGTTTGACCGCATCCATCGACACGCCTGCCTCATTGGGTGTGCACGGGCCGGGCGAGATCACGATCTGCGCGGGCGCGAGTTGTTTGATTTCGGCGAGCGTGATTTGATCGTTGCGGAACACGCGCACGTCCGCGCCCAGTTCGCCCAGATATTGCACCAGGTTGTAGGTGAACGAATCGTAGTTGTCTATCATCAGGAGCATGGCGTTGCCTCCCCTCCTTCGACAGGGCTCAGGACAGGGGTCATGTCCAGGCCGCGCGCGGCGGTCACCGCCGCACTGAGCAGGGCACGCGCCTTGTTCATGGTCTCTTCCCACTCCTTGTTCGGCACCGAATCGGCCACTATCCCCGCGCCCGCCTGCACGTGCAGCATACCGTCTTTGAGCAGCGCGGTGCGTATCGCTATCGCGGTGTCCATGTTGCCGTTCCAGCCCAGATAGCCCACCGCGCCGGAATAGATGCCGCGCTTCACCGGCTCCAGTTCGGCGATGATTTCCATGGCGCGGATTTTGGGCGCGCCGCTCACCGTGCCGGCGGGGAAGGTGGCGCGCAACGCGTCCAGCGCCGTCATGTCCTTCTTCAAGCGCCCGGTCACGTTGGACACGATGTGCATCACGTGCGAGTAGCGTTCGATGACCATTTTTTCAGTCAGTTTAACACTGCCGGTTTCGGCCACGCGCCCCACGTCGTTGCGCCCCAGGTCTATCAGCATCAAATGCTCGGCGCGCTCCTTCGGGTCGGCGAGCAGTTCCGCCTCCAGCGC
>JAMCTV010000133.1:0-728 GCA_023381235.1 Gammaproteobacteria bacterium | reverse complement strand
AGATCAAGATAAAACATATAGGGCGAAGGATTCAAACCGCGCAGCGCGCGGTAGAAATTCAGTGCGCTGCCCTGGTATGGCGCGGACAGACGCTGCGCCAGGACGACTTGCATGATATCGCCCTCGACGATGTAGCGCTTGGCGCGCGCCACGGCGTCTTCAAAGCCCTGTTGGGTGAAGCCGGATACGAAGTCGGTTTCGCTGAGCAGCGCGGGCGCGGGCTCAAGCGGGCGCGGCGTGGCGCATTGCAGGCGGGCGCACAGTTCATCCAGGCGCGCGTGCGCCTTGTCCCAGGCGTTAGCTATGGCCGGGTTGACGTGGATTACCAGATGCAGCTTGCCGCTCAGGTTATCGAACACTACGACTTCGTCCGATACCATGAGCAGAATGTCCGGCGTGCCGAGCGCATCGGGTTTGTTGTGCTTGGCCAGACGCGGCTCGATATAACGCACCGTGTCATAGCCGAAGTAGCCGACCAGCCCGCCGGTGAAGCGCGGCAACCCGGCGGCCGGGGCGATTTTGTAGCGCGCCTGGAATTGCCCGATCCAGGCGAGCGGGTTATGGCTCTCCGCGCGCTCGATAACGGCGCCGTCTTTTTCGACTGTCAGCGTGTTGCCGCTGACGCGCAGCACGGTGCGGCAGGGCAGGCCGATGATGGAGTAGCGTCCCCACTTCTCGCCGCCCTGCACCGATTCGAATAAATACGAATAGGGTGCGGTCGCTCCCGG
>JAMCTV010000132.1 GCA_023381235.1 Gammaproteobacteria bacterium | reverse complement strand
TGTCAGGGACAGGCGGTGTTCGTGCCCCAGGCCCCGTCCTCCGGCTGGGTGAAGCTGTTTGCGACGCCGCAGCGCTTTCTCGGCGTGGGCGAGGTGCAGGACGACGGCCGCATCGCCCCGCGCCGCCTGCTCAACCTGACGTGAGTCCGGACCTGGGCCGGACCGTTTCCGGTGGGTATTCAGGGAAGAGGAGTGATGTGGTACATTACGAGCATTGCATAGAGGTCTGTGCCACCATGGCAAGAAAACCCTGTTTGAGGTGTGCCCAGGTTTGCGGACATCCTCCTAAAAGGGCTCTGACCCCTTAAATCGCTGTGCGCAAGGACTTCTACGTGTACTTTCACAGGGATCGTTCCGGTCGAATCTTTTATGTCGGGAAAGGGACGGAACGCCGAGCTTGGTCAACGGATCGGCATCCGGTTTGGGGGAAGTACGTCACGGAAAAGCTCCACGGAACATATGATGTTGAGATCCACAGAGATGGCCTAACTGAAACCGAGGCGGAAGAGCTTGAGTCGTCACTCATCACCGAATACGGTGAACAACTAATCAACTGGATAAATCCCGGTCGAGACTTTGACTACCAGGCGCTCGACCGTTTTCACAAGCTACGGGATGCGAATCGACGGTACGTTGCCGAAACACGTCCCTTCGAGAACACAGACCTCCTACAGGCCATTGCTCGATACCGGAAAGCTCTTATCGCCATGCGCGAATACGAAGCTATTACAACAGAACGAGGATTGGTGGTAGAAATGGGAGTAGGGCCAGATTGGGGCGATCCGAACATCCTTGATCGCTTGACCCTCTGTTTGATCAAGCTCGGCCGGATCCAGGAAGCAATTAATGAAGCGGAGAAATACTTCGCCGATTTTCCGTCTGCGCCCAATCTCGCGATAGGAAAGCGCATTAAGGCGAGGATTGAGAAGCAACGTAAGACTGTAGCCACGCCATGAAAGGTAGGCCACTTAACCTCTGCGTGCAGTCGACGCCCGCAAGCGGGCGCAGCTGACGCAAACGTTAGCCCGCACGTGTAGGGACTTTACAGCTATGCCAACTGACGATGGTGAGATGCTGTATTTTGCTTACGGTAGCAACCTTGATCCGGAGCGAATAAGAAAGCGGATCGGTAGAATTCCGCCATCTCAGCGTGCCAGATTACCGAATTACCGACTTGCCTTCAACAAGAGGGCATTAAAGGGTGGGGTATATGCCAATATTGTGCAAGAGGCCAATCAAGAGGTTTGGGGAGTGATCTATCAGTGCACTCACGAGGAAATAGATGTCTTGGATCAGTGTGAAGGAGTTGCCGGAGGGCACTATCGTCGGGGTCGTGTTAGTGTAAGGCTTGAGGATGGTGAGGTGGTAGATGCAATCACCTATGTAGCAGGCGATGCTTTCATTTGTGCGGAAGGCCGTCCAAGCCAGGAATATCTTCGGCATATTGTCCAGGGTGCTCGCCAACATGGGCTTCCGGAGGAATATGTAAAGAGCATTCAAGATTTGGCATCAAAGAACAATAGTGCTGGCTAACAACGGCATGCAGCGGACGGCGCTTCGCGCCGCTGCTGATGCCCAGAATTAAGGGGTCAGAGCCCTTTACGAGATGATGGCCGGGTGGTAGGGTATGCCATTGATTAGGGAGGCTCTGCCGCCATGCCAAGAAAACCCCGTTTTTACCTGCCCGGCGTGGCCGTGCATGCCGTTCAGCGTGGGCACAGCCGGCAGCCGGTTTTCTATGAGGCGGGGGATTACCGCGCCTATCTGGGCTGGTTGCGGGAAGCGGCGGCGCGCTACCACTGCGCTGTCCATGCCTATGCCTTGATGACCAACCATGTGCATATCCTCGCCACGCCGACGGATAGGGAGGGCATCAGCCGCATGCTGCAGTATGTGGGGCGGCGCTATGTACCCTACATTAATCACCAGTACCGCACCCGGGGTACCCTCTGGGAAGGCCGTTACAAAGCCAGTCTGGTGCAGGAAGAGGGCTATCTGTTGACCTGCATGCGCTACCTGGAACTCAACCCCGTGCGGGCCAAGCTCACAGCCCATCCGCGGGATTACCGCTGGTCGAGCTATCGGGCCAACGGGGAGGGGCGGGCAGACCCGCTGATCACCCCGCACCGGCTTTACCTCAGTTTGGGTAAAACAGCAGCCCAGCGCAAAGAGGCCTACCGTGCTTTATTCAAGGCGCATCTTGATAAAGACGACATGAAGGCTATCCGAGCCGCGTGGCAGACCGGTACCCCGCTGGGGAATGCCTACTTCAAGGCCAAGGTGGAGGCCAAGCTCAAAATGAAGGTGGGGCAACCGAGACGCGGGCGTCCCTCTAAAAGAGGCTCGGACACAGTAGATTACTGAGCGAGGCGGCGGCCGCATCGCCCCGCGCCGCTTGATCAAGCCGACTTGGGCAGGCCAGGTGCCCACGACACCTGCTTGACCCCCCCAGGGCACCTCGGTTATGATGAATAACTACTACCCCGGTGGTTTCGACTGCCGGGCGCAGGGCCTCTCCGGAGGCCCTTGCTTTTTCTGGAGCCGTAAGCATGGGTAAGCCACCCTATCGCACCATTGTCTACATAGACGGCTTCAACTTCTACTACGGGCAAGTCATGGGCTCGCCTTGGAAATGGCTCGACCCCGTGTCGTTATTCCAAAAAGTTCTTGGTACGGAGAACAAGCTGGTCAGGGTCAAGTACTTCACGGCTCGGGTACAGCCCTCGCCCAGAGACCCCAACGTGAATATCAGGCAGGATACCTACCTGCGCGCGTTACAAACCCACTGCCCGCTCGTCGAACTCCACTTTGGACATTTTCTGCGTCACAATGTTCGCATGGAGCACGCCAACCCGCCTCCGCCCACAGTGGAGGTTTGGAAGAACGAGGAGAAGGGCTCCGATGTGAATTTGGCACTGCACCTGCTCAACGACGCATGGTTGAACGCCTACGACTGTGCGGTTATCGTATCCAACGATTCAGACATGGCTGAATCGTTGCGGCTGGTCAAGGAGCAACACAAAAAGCTGATTGGACTCGTAACGCCAGGTGCGCCTCGTAGGAAGACTTCGCAGCAACTCAGGAAGTATGCGGACTTCGTCAAGCCAATCCGCACTTGGGCCTTACAGTCAAGCCAACTTCCCAACCCCACCCCGGGAGGCATTCATAAGCCGGCTTCTTGGTAGGCCGCCGTTACATACCAATGGCGAATAGTCGAAGAGCTGACCACCGGCGGCGGCCGCATCGCCCCGCGCCGCCTGGTCAATATGAACTGACGACGTACAGGGAAGTACTGGTGTCGTGGGAGGCAGGACGCCGGGAGCGACGCGGGCCGTTGCCCTCTCTACATCGCCTTTTCATCGAGCGCGATTTAGGCTAAAATAAGCGTTTAATTTCAGACGATTTAGATTCAGGAGTCCATCATGGCCTTTACCAGCGAACACAAGGCGCGCGTCGTCAAACAGCACCAGCGCGCCGCCAACGACACCGGTTCCCCCGAAGTACAGGTCGCGCTGCTCTCGGCGCGCATCGAGGAGTTATCCGGTCACTTCAAGACGCACGGGAAAGACACCCACTCGCGCCAGGGGCTGCTGCGCATGGTCAATAAACGGCGCAAGCTGCTCGATTACCTCAAGAAAACCAACGCGGACAAATACCGCGCGCTGATCGCCACACTCGGCTTGCGTAAATAAGCCCACTCCCTTCGCCATTCTCGCCTCACTTTCAGGAACTCTACAGTGACCTCCAGTAAAAAGACTTTTCAGTACGGCAAACACGATGTGACATTTGAAACCGGCGAGATCGCGCGCCAGGCGAGCGCCTCCGTCATGGCGAGCATGGGCGACACGGTGGTGATGGTGACCGCGGTGGGGATAAAGGAGGCGGAGGAAGGGCGCGACTTTTTCCCGCTTACCGTCAACTACCAGGAACGCACCTATGCCGCGGGCAAAATCCCCGGCGGATTTTTCAAGCGCGAAGGACGCCCCTCGGAAAAGGAAACCCTCACTTCACGCCTCATAGATCGCCCCATCCGTCCGCTGTTCCCCAAAGGCTTCACCAACGAAGTACAGATTATCGCCACCGTGGTGTCGCTCGATCCGGAGATTGATCCGGATGTGCCCGCCATGCTCGGCGCCTCCGCCGCCCTTGCCCTGTCCGGATTGCCGTTCCAGGGGCCGATCGGCGCGGCGCGCGTCGGTTACCGCGACGGCAAGTATCTGCTCAACCCCGGCGCAAGCGAATTGAAGGATTCCACGCTGGACCTGGTGGTGGCCGGCACGCAGAGCGCGGTGCTGATGGTGGAGTCCGAAGCGAAAGAATTACCTGAAGACGTGATGCTCGGCGCGGTGATGTTCGGCCATGAGCAAATGCAGCGCGCCATCCAGATAATCCGCGAACTGGCGCGCGAGGCCGGCAAACCGGCCTGGGGCTGGAAGCCCGCCGCCAAGGACGAGGAATTACAGCGCGCGGTGCAGCAGGCGGGCGAGGCGGCTATTACCTCCGCGTATCAGATCAAAGAGAAGCAGGCGCGCCAGAACCGTCTGGCGGAAATCCGCGCCGAGGTGGCGGGCAAGGCGGCCGCGCAGGGCGTATTCAACGAAGAACAAATCAAGCACGCCATCGAGCACCTGGAAAGCCACGTGGTGCGCAGCCGCATCCTGCACGGCGAGGCGCGCATAGACGGGCGCGACACGCGCAGTATCCGCCCGATCACGGTGCGTACCGGCGTGCTGCCGCGCACCCACGGCTCGGCGCTGTTCACACGCGGCGAGACGCAGGCGCTGGTGGTGACCACGCTCGGCACCGGGCGCGACGCGCAACTGATAGATGCCATCGAAGGCGAGCGCAAAGAGCCGTTCATGTTGCATTACAACTTTCCGCCCTCCTGCGTCGGCGAGACCGGCATGGTGGGCAGCCCCAAGCGGCGCGAGATCGGCCACGGCAATCTCGCCAAGCGCGGCGTGCGTGCGGTGATGCCGACTCTGGAACAGTTCCCTTACGTCATCCGCGTGGTATCGGAAATCACCGAGTCCAACGGCTCCAGCTCCATGGCCAGCGTATGCGGCGCGAGCCTGTCGCTGATGGACGCGGGCGCGCCGCTCAAGGCGCCGGTGGCGGGTATCGCCATGGGCCTTATTAAAGAAGGCGAGCACTTCGCGGTGCTGTCAGACATCCTGGGCGACGAAGATCACCTGGGTGACATGGACTTCAAGGTGGCAGGCAGCGCGCGCGGCGTCACCGCGTTGCAGATGGACATCAAGATAGACGGCATTACGCGCGAAATCATGCACGCCGCCCTGGAACAGGCCAAAGAGGGACGCATGCACATCCTCGGCATCATGAACCAGGTGATCGCCGCGCCGCGCGCGCAGATGTCCGAATACGCGCCGCGCATCATCACGTTCAAGATTCATCCCGACAAGATACGCGATGTGATCGGCAAGGGCGGCACCACCATCCGCGCCATCACTGAAGAGACTGGCGCCACCATAGACATCACCGACGACGGCACGGTGAAGATCGCCTCGGTGGATAACGCCGCGGGCCAGGAGGCGCGCCGCCGCATCGAGCAGATCACCGCCGACGTCGAAGTGGGCATGATCTACGAAGGGCGCGTGGCCAAGCTCATGGACTTCGGCGCCTTCGTCACCATTCTGCCCGGCCGCGACGGCCTGGTGCACATCTCGCAGATTTCCGATGAGCGCGTGGAGAACGTAGGCGACAAGCTCAAGGAGGGCGAGATCGTCAAGGTCAAGGTGCTGGAGGTGGACAAGCAGGGCCGCATCCGCCTCAGCATCAAGGCCGTCGCCATCGAGGCCGCGTAACGCTTGTTACACGGCGCCCGGCGGAGCATTCCGCCGGGTATCAGCGGTTCGCTAAAGTTTCTTGTGCGTGCCGTCGCAGTACGGCTTTGATTGGGTGTGTTTGCAGCCGCACAGGAACACACGCTTCTTTTCCGTCAAGGTAAATTCCACCGGCGTAAACTCACTGCCCTTGTGCGAGCCGTCGCAGAACGGCTGGCTTTTGGACCTGCCGCAGGCGCACCACCAATAGCGTCCCGCTTCCAGTTCCAATTCATAGGGGAATCGTTGCGCGATAACGGGTTCGTTCATCATTCCCTCCTAAGAGTTTGTTGAAAAAGCCCATCCATGGACTGCACGCAGGCTGTTTTTCAACAGCCTGCTAGGCCCGCTGTTTACGGGATTAATCCGGTATTGTATGTTAATCCATATTGCCGGAGGAGGGTGTATGCAACCCTATGTCATACCGCTGTTATGTCTGGCCTGGCTGGGGCAAGCGCAGGGCGCGGAGATTTATAAGTGGGTGGATGAAAAAGGCAAGGTGCACTACGGCGACCGGCCGGGCAACTCCGGCGCGCAAGAGGTCACCGTCAAACCCGCGCCGCCTCAGGATAGCGGCTTGCGCGAGCGTGAGGATAAACAGCAGAGGTTGTTAAAATCCCTGGAACAGGATCGCAAGCAAACCGAACAGGCACGAGATCAAGCCAGGGCGGATAAAATACGCAGCGAACAAGAGTGCAAAATGGCCAAGGTGCGGCTGAAGAACTATGAACAAGCCGGCTATCCTTACGCGGATGAGAGTGACGGCAAGAAACGGATACTCTCGGACGAGGAGAGCAGGGATGCGCTGGAAAAGGCCAGAAAGGCCGTGGACTATTGGTGCAAGTGACGCGAGTTTAGTTGAAGCTCAGCACCACGGCGATGTAGCCCGCGTACAGCACGCCGTTTACCGCCATATGCCAGACGCGCAACTGGCCGCGCCGCAGCATGAAACGTATCCAGAGCGCCGCCGCCAGGGTCACCATCACGCCGAATACCACGTCCAGGCGCGGTCCCCACGGCGTGAGCATGATGCCGATGGCGGGCAGCAGCGTGCCCTGAAACACCATCGCACCGGTGATGTTGCCGAAGGCGAGCGTGTCCTTGTGCTTGCGTATCCACAGGACGCTGTTTACCTTCTCCGGCAACTCGGTGGCAATGGGTATAATCAGCAGCGACAGCAGCAAGGCCGAGATGCCGATCAGCGGCGCAGCCTCTTCAATTCCATGAATAAAACCCTTGGCGCCCAGCACCAGTAAGGCAAGGCCAATGCCCAGTTGCGCCAGGATGACCGGATAATTTTCCGGCAACCCCAGACGGCTGAGCAGCATCACGCCGTGCGCCTCGGTGGCATGGCCGTCCTGCACCAACTGGGCCGAGGCGCGCAGGGTGAGCAGGATGTACACAAAATAGGTCAGCACCAGGCCAAAGCCGATGGCGATGCGCACGCTGTTGAGCTCATGCGGAACGAACAGGGCGACGGCGGCAAGTGAAAATGCAAGCAGAAAGAAATTTAGATCGCGCGTAAGGCCGGTTTTTTCCGGCGTGAAATGCCCATTCAGCCCGCGCTTTTTCACCGTGGCGGCGAGCAACAGAAACAGGGTCAGCGTGGACAGCATGAGCGGCGCGCCGAGGATGGCGCCGACGCCGATCTCGTGATTGAGTTCCGTGTTCTCCGTGCCCGCGAAGATGGCGAGAATCGGCACCATGGTTTCCGGCAGCGCGGTGCCCACGGCGGCGAACAGCGAACCCACCACGCCCTCGGAGATTTTGAGGCGCTCGCCGAGGTGTTCCAGGGCGTTACAGAAGATTTCCGCCGCCACCAGAATCAGCAGCAGCATGAGCAGCAAGGTGATGAAAATCATGTGGGATTCGCCTGAAGAGTCGCCGCATTATAATTGATAATATAGTGCTTGTAACAGCCGATTTTCAGGGTCCGCTTTGTTTGGAGGCGGGCTGGTGGTAACATTAGGGTGCATCTCAATGGGGAAAATAAAAAATGACAATGCGTTCTAAGGTTCAAGGGCCCCTGGAAAAGCTCATCTTTGCCAGCCGCTGGCTGCAGGCGCCGCTGTACGTGGGCCTGATCGCCGCCCAGGCGGTCTATGTGTACCGTTTTCTGGTCGAGCTTGCGCATCTCGTTACCTCGGTTAACAGCCTGTCGGAGAACGAGGTCATGCTCATGGTGCTGGGCCTGATTGACGTAGTGATGATTGCCAACCTCATGATTATGGTCGTCATCGGCGGGTACGAAACCTTTGTCTCGCGCCTCAATCTGCAGGGTCATCCCGATCAGCCGGACTGGCTGGAGCACGTCACGGCCGGCACCATCAAGGTGAAGGTCGCCACCGCCCTGATTGGCATTTCATCCATTCACCTGCTGAAGACCTTCATCAATGCGCCGCAGATGGAGGATCGCACCATGCAGTGGCAAGTCATTATCCACGTGACTTTCCTCATCTCCGCGCTGGCGCTGGCCTATACTGACCGCATGGTTATCAAGACGGCACAGGAAAGCGGTTCAGCGCATTAGGCGTTTGACGGGCGCGTGTCTGCGCCTGGCGGAAAATCGCAGGTGAAGGTGCTGCCCTTGCCGAGTTCGCTTGCAATGCGCAGTTGCGCGCCGTGGCGGGTCAGTACGTGCTTGACGATGGCCAAACCCAACCCCGTCCCGCCACTTTCGCGCGAACGCGCGCTGTCCACGCGGTAAAAGCGCTCGGTGAGGCGCGGGATATGCTGCGGCGCGATGCCCTCACCGGTGTCCTCAACTTGCAAATGGATGCCCCGGCCGTCGCTGAACCAGCGCACGTGAATATCGCCCCCGGCCGGCGTGTACTGCACGGCGTTGTAGACCAGATTGGAAAAGGCGCTGCGCAGTTCATCGTGGTTGCCGCAAAGCCGTAACCCCGGCGTGGCGTCAAGATGGATGCGATGTTTACGCTCCCCGCTCAATGCGCGCGCATCCTGCACGATTGCGGCCAGCATGTCCGGCACTGCAACCAGGGTTTGATTGGGGGCCTTGTTGTCCAGCTCCAGGCGCGACAGCATGAGCAAGTCATTCACCAGCCGCTGCATGCGCTCGGCCTGCTGTCGCATGAGTTGCAGTGAACGCACCCAGGGCTTGGGACACTCTTCCTGAGATTCGTTGAGGGTCTCCAGATAGCCGCTCAACACCGTAAGCGGCGTGCGCAACTCGTGCGATACGTTGGCTACGAAGTCGCGCCGCACCTGTTCCAGATGGCGCACGCGCGTGATGTCGCGCGTAACCAGCAGGTGCTGCTCCCTGCCGTAAGGGACGATCTGCGCGGTAAGCATGATTTCACCGGCAACGGGAGAGGGAAGTTCGATGGCGCCGTGCTGACCTCCTGCGGCAAGCAGCGCAATAAAATCGGGATGACGCAGCAGGTTGGCGATGCGCTGGCCGATGTCTTGCGGGGAACGCAAGCCCAGCATCTCGCCCGCGGCGGCGTTGAACCATTCGATGATGCCGTGGGCGCTCAGCACCACGATGCCGTCCGGCAGGGCGGCGGCGGCTTCTTCAAAGCGGTTGAGGGTGCGCGCCAGCTTGCGCTGCTGCTTGCGGCCCCGCATCTCCAGCCGGTAAATTTCGCTGAACACGTCCCTCCACAGGCCGGTGGATGACGGCGGGTCGGATTTTTCACCGTATCTCAGCCAGCGTTCCAGACGTACCAGATTAAAGACGTGCCAGGCGAGATAGGCGCCAGTGCCGAGCAACAGGAACTGGAGGGGGTGGCCGAGAAACCAGCCTATGATCAGCGATGTCAGCAACAGGCCGCCGGCGCGCCACAGCTCGATCATCCATTTGCTGTTCATATCATGAATTTCGCGCCTGCGCGCGGCAAACATAAGAAACCGAAGCAGTCTTTATCATGGCATAGTTTGTTAAACTTAGGTGATGGCGCATCATAGACAACTGCTTGCATTGCTGGCCGACGGGGAGTTCCACTCCGGCACGGCGCTGGCTCATGCGCTCGGCGTAAGCCGCGGCGCGGTATGGAAAACGGTGCGTGCGCTTTCCACACAAGACGTGGAGGTTTACGCCGTGCCGGGGCGCGGTTACCGGCTGCCCGCGCCCGTGGAGCTTTTGCACGGCGACACGATACTCGCGCAGTTGAACCCGCGCGCGCGCCGCTTGCTTAATGGCCTGGAAGTGCATGACGAACTGGATTCCACCAGTCAGTATCTGCTGCGCAGGGCCGCGCTGTTGCCCGGCGTTCGTGCGTGCCTCGCCGAGCGGCAAACGGCCGGGCGCGGGCGGCGCGGACGCGCATGGGTGTCCCCCTTTGGCCATAATATCTACCTTTCCCTATTATGGCGGTTTGAGCAGAGTCCGGCCAGCCTGAGCGGGCTCAGTCTGGCGGCGGGCGTGGCCGTTGCGCAGGCTCTGCGCGCCCTGGGCGTGCAGGGTCTCGGCCTCAAATGGCCCAACGATGTGGTGTGGCAGGGGCGCAAGCTTGCGGGCATTTTGATTGACATCAACGGCGAGGCAGGCGGGCCGTGCAGTGTGGTGGTGGGGGTGGGGCTGAATGTGATGATGCCGCAAACACAGGGCGCATTGATAGACCAGCCGTGGACGGACTTGAACATCATCCTCGGCCATCTCATCCCGCGCAATCACTGCGCAAGCCGGTTGTTGGAACAACTGATCGTGACGTTTGACGAGTATGCGCGCAAGGGACTTGCGCCATTCCTGGAGACATGGCGCGCCCTGGATACGCTGGCCGGTAAGACGGTACGCTTGCAGTGGCCGCAAGGCAGCGCGACCGGCCTGGCGCAGGGCGTGCGCGAGGATGGCGCGCTGCGGCTGTCCGTGAACGGAGCCATGCGCTACTACCACTCCGGCGAAGTGAGCGTGCGGGAAGCATCGTGACCGAGACCACCCTGTTATTCGATATCGGCAACAGCCGCGTGAAATGGGCCTGGCTGGAAGGCGCGCGTTTGTATGGTCACGGGAGCGCGCCACGCGAACAATTTGACGTTCGTGCCATTGCCGAACCGGTCTGGCCGCCCAGCCGCATTGTGGCGAGCAACGTCGCTGCACGGCTGTTTGAGGAACGATTTACCGACCTGGTTAAAAAACGCTGGGGCATGGCGCCGGAATTTATCAGTGCGGACGCGCAGGGCTACGGCGTCAGCAACGCTTACCTCGAACCCCGCAAACTGGGCGCGGATCGCTGGGCGGCTCTGATCGGCGCGCGCAGTTTGTATTCAGGCGCGTGTTGCATCGTGGATTGCGGCACCGCCATCACCGTGGACATCCTCGATCAGGACGGACGGCATCTGGGCGGCGTGATTATGCCGGGGCTGCACTTGATGCGCCGCGCGCTGCTTGAAACCGCGCAGATTACTTATGTCCCCGGCGCGCATGAAGCGGTGCAGCTTACCCCGTTTGCGCGCGATACCCAGGAGGCGGTCACTCATGGTACGCTGTATGCCGTGATCGCAGGCATCGAACGCGCCGTCGCAGAAGCGGCCACCACAGGAACCGGGGACATGACCCGCTTTATCACCGGCGGCGACGCCCTGCGCCTGCTGTCCCTGCTGGAGGCTGGTTACCGCCATGAACCGCACCTGGTATTGCAGGGGCTTGCGCTCATTGCGCGAGGGACAGGATGAAACGGCTGACGTTTATCTTGCTGCTGCTCAATGCGGCGTTTTTCGCCTGGCAGTACAACCGCACCCAGCCCGCCGTCACACAGAGCAAATCCGCCGCCACGGTTCCGCAGCTTAAACTGCTGCGCGAAGCGCAATCCTCCGAGGCGCAGAGTCAGGCAGCGCCCGCGCCACAGCCAACACCAGAGACCACGCCCGCCGCAGAGCAATAAAATTGCCTTGCCCGCTGTGATTACCTACAATGGCCTCGTTGAACTTTATTTAAGGCTGGCGTAGCTCAGTCGGTAGAGCAGCTGATTTGTAATCAGCCGGTCGGGGGTTCGATTCCTCTCGCCAGCTCCATAATCAAGGATTACATGCCAAACATTGAATTCAAGCTGAGAGGCGAATTTGTCGAGCTGAACCAACTGCTGAAATTGACAGGCAATTGCGACAGCGGCGGCGCCGGAAAAATGCTGGTCGCCACCGGCGTTGTGTCGGTGGACGGCAAAGTGGAGTTGCGCAAAACCTGCAAAATCCGTGCTGGCCAAGTGGTCAGCTTGGGCGATGTGCGCATCAACGTGATAGCGGCAGAATCCCCGCTCTGACAATGGAAAAACGAGCTTAGTTTCGATGAGGCAGAGCGAAATCCAGGGAAAATGCGCAGCGACACCAATGTTATTTCCCCGGATTGCGTTTCACACCAACCGCGCTACACACGCTGAAGTGGGGGATCATCCGCTGTGCGCTCCCTGATCCTTAAGGAGCTTCCACGGAGCATACCATCTTCAGTTTCTGCTTCTATTTTTAATTGGCACGGCTCGGAAACAGGCAGGGGGGAAATTGTTATCATTGCCACCACCCCTAGCCGCTGTTCAGAGAGTGCTGCCCGATCTAGGTAAGATTGCACCATCTTCTGTGCAGGAACATCAATTTCCGCGACCGGTTGATCGTTAAGTACAGCACGTATTAGCAACTTTGTGAACGGCTGGCTAGATGGGGTCAGCACCTTAATCTGTACG
>JAMCTV010000131.1 GCA_023381235.1 Gammaproteobacteria bacterium | reverse complement strand
GCCACCGGCACCAGCATATTAAGATAAGGCTGCGTCAGGCTGGGCGACAACAGGAAGGCTTGCAGCAACAGCCACTCCGAGACAAATCCGTTGAGAGGCGGCAGGCCGGCGATGGCCAGCGCGCCCACCAGAGTCAGCGCCGCCACCCAGGGCATGCGATGGATGAGTCCGCCCAGGCGTCCCAGGCTACGCTCTCCAGTGGCGTGCAACACCGCGCCCGTGCCGAGGAACA
The DNA here is from genome assembly GCA_023381235.1 of Gammaproteobacteria bacterium. Classification (GTDB taxonomy): domain Bacteria; phylum Pseudomonadota; class Gammaproteobacteria; order SURF-13; family SURF-13; genus SURF-13. The sequence goes on along the minus strand of JAMCTV010000131.1, from coordinate 4,006 downwards.
GCAATCCCTTGAAGAAGGCGTGATTGATACTGTGGTACAGGGTGGCGGTCAGCGTGAGCGCGGCAAGCATGTCTTTGCCGTCACTGTGAAAAATGATGGTCAGGCCGATACCCACCAGAATAATGCCGACATTCTCGATGGATGAGTAGGCCAGCAGGCGTTTCATGTCGATTTGCACCGCTGCGAACATGACGCCGAACAGCGCCGAGATCAACCCGATCGCCAACAGCAACGTACCCCACCACCAGAATTGCGTATTCAGCAGGTCGAAGGTCACGCGCAAAATACCATAGATCGCGGTCTTGAGCATGATGGCGCTCATCAAGGCGGAGACCGGAGAGGGTGCGGCCGGATGCGCCTCCGGCAGCCAGGCATGCAGCGGCAACATGCCCGCCTTGGCGCCGAAGCCGAACAGCGCCAACAAGAATGCAGCGCTCGCCCAGAAACCGGTAAGATGCGCCTCGCGCAAGGCGCTGAAGGTGTAGTCTCCGTGACCGCCTTGCATCACACCGAAACAGAGCAGTATGGCGATGGCGCCGATGTGGGCGATGAGCAGATAAAGGAATCCGGCCTTGCGCACCTCTATGAGATGATGGTCTGTGGTCACCAGAAAGTAAGAAGAAAGCGCCATGGTCTCCCACGCCACCATAAACAGGTAGGCGTCGTCGGCCAGCATGACCAGCCCCATGCTGGCCAAAAACACGTGATATTGCAGGCACAAGAGGCCCAGGGCAGAACCCTGCATGGTCCTGAAATAACCGGAGGCGAACCAGGAAATACCCGCCGCGACGCCGCCCAGCAGCGCCAGGAAAAAACAGGAGAGACTGTCAAGACGCAGGTGGAAAGGCAGATCAGGCAATCCCAGCCCGAGCACCATCATCTGGGGTGTATCGCCCAGGGCATACCCCGCGGCCGCCAGCAGAAACACCCCGCCTGCCGCACCCGCTGGAAACAGAAGACCTGTAATAAGGCGGGGGCGCTGCTGCGCCAACAGGCCGAGCAACCCCAAGCCCATCCAAAATACGATAACGCCGGCGGCAAGAGGCAGCGGTTGCAGGAAGTGCGCGCCCATTCAAGCGGCTGGCTTGACGGTACAACAGCGTTTTGTCAGCGGATTGATTCGCTGTCGCAACATTTCCATTTTTCTGATACTGGCATTTCAATCTCATCATAAATGACTTCAAGATTGTTTTCCAGCTTGGCCGGAGGGCAACCCCGGTTGCACGGAGACTCGCCCGGAGCCTGCGCATAGGCTCCCGGTGGGTGCGTGTTGTGAACCTGCAGGCGCAGGATTTCTTGCTACACCGGCGTTACCAGATTTTTGGGATTTCCGGCAAAGAACGCCTGGATGTTCTCCAGCGTGACGTCAATGCCGCGTTGCAGGGCCTCGGCGGAGTTGAAGGCGTTGTGCGGGGTGAGGATGGCGTTGTCGCCGAGTTGCAAGCGGAAATTGTTCAGCGCCTGGTCCACTTGGGTCGGGGAAAAGTGCCTGGGCAACGGCGCGAGGGCGCTCAGCCATATTTCCTCCCCTTCGAAACAATCCAACGCCAGTCCGCCGAAGTGACCTTCCGCCTGCAAGCGCGCCAGAGCGCGGCTGTCCACGATGCCGCCGCGCGCCGTGTTGACCAGCACCACGCCGGGTTTGAGCGCACCGAGCCGTTCCGCGTTCAGCAAATGATGCGTGGCCTCGCTGTAGGGGAGGTGCAGGCTGAGCGCATCCACCTGTGGCAGCAGATCCTCCAGTGCGAGGTAAGTCATGCCGTATTCCCGGCGCAGCGTTTCGTCGGGCCGCGGATCGCATGCCAGCAGGCGCATGCCGAAGGCGTGCGCCAGGCGCGCCACGCGCGCGCCGATGCGCCCGGTGCCGAGCAGACCCAGTGTCTTGCCGCGCAGATCGGAGCCGGTAAGGCCGATGCGGGAGAAATCGCCGTGATAACAGCGGCGCAGGGTGGCGGGCAGGCGGCGCATGAGCGCAATGAGCAGGCCGAGCGTATATTCCGCCACCGTGTCCTCGCTGTAACCGGGGACGTTGCACACGCGCACGTTCCGCGCCGCCGCGCCCGCCAGGTCAATATGGTCATGGCCGGTGGAGCGCGTGGCGATGAGGCGCAGCGCCGGGAGCTTATCCAGCACGCCGGCCGTCACCCGGCTGGTGCCGAACGCCGAGACGACCTCGCTGTCTTGCGCCAATACGGCGTTCTGCTCATGCAGCGGATCGGTCACCAGGCGCGCGTCCCACGCGGGGTGGTCACGCAACGCCTTGCGTAGCGGCACGTGCGTCTCCTCCACTACGTCGAAAAAGGTGACTTTGGTCATGGCGCTCATCCGCGCCAGTCTGTCAAATTGCGGCGAGTAAATCATGCGATACCATGGTTTTGGTTGATCTGGATCAAACAAAAAATGCCGGCGCGCGTGACGACTGGTGGCGGATTGTTGATCTAGGTCAAGGACAAAGAGGCCGGAGATTTTTAAATTAAGCTCAAGTCAACCAAGCACAGGAACATGCCGATGAGTAATTTGACACGCTATGAGCCCTTTGAAGGGCTGTTCGAGGACGTGATGAAGAATTGGTTTCGCCCGCTGCGCCGAGAACTCGCCGTGCAGCCCATGCAGATTACCCTGGACCTCACGGAAAACGACAAGGAATACAACGTGCGCGCGGAAATTCCCGGCGTAAAAAAGGAAGACATCAGCATCACCATAGACGGCAACCGCGTCTCCATCAGTGCCGAGATCAAGAAGGAAAAAGAGGAAAAGAAGGACGAAAAGGTATTGCGCAGCGAGCGTTACTACGGCCGCGTGTACCGCAGCTTCACCCTCGATCAGGACGTGGACGAGGGCAAGGCCGAGGCGAAATACAAGGACGGTGTGCTGGAGTTGAAGCTGCCCAAGAAAGCCGGCCCCGGGGCGCGGCGTGTGGCCATTCAATAGCCGGGGCGCGCGAGAGACGTGAGCATCCCGTGAGTCCAACCAAGCTACGCGAAATCTATGCGCTCGCCCAGAGCCGGGGTATCAACCCCTATCGCTACGAAGAGTTGAGCGATCTGGTCCGCGCCATTCAGCGCGTGGAAGGCAACACTCCCTGTTTCGCCACGCCCCGCGCAGAGAAATGCTGCGAGTACGGCTGCCGCTGGCGCGCCGAGTGCCTGGCTCTGGCGGGCAAGTCGCCGACCCAGACCATACATTAACCCACTACCGCGGAGGATTATCATCATGTGTAACGCCGTTACCACACCGCCAGCCAGGGAAGGCTTAGTGTCGCGGGAGGCAGGATGCCGGGAGCGACTGCCGGCCGGGGAGCTGCAAGAGAAACTACATCTTTACCGCACGGTGTTCGAGGAGGCTGTGAATGGGATCATAATCACCGATACGCGCAACAACATTCTTTCCGTGAACCGCGCCTTCACGGAGATCACCGGCTATACCGAGGATGAGGTGCTGGGTAAAAATCCCCACATCTTGAACTCCGGACGGCAGGGGCCAGCGTTTTATCAGGAGCTATGGGAAAGCCTGGCCCTGCGCGGCCGCTGGCAGGGCGAGGTCTGGAACCGGCGCAAGGACGGTGCGCTGTATGCGGAATGGCTGTCCATCAGCGCGGTGTGTAATGAGCAGGGTGACGTGACGCACCATGTAGCCATTTTTTCCGATATCACGGAACGTTTGCTCGCCGCCGATCAGGTGCGCCGCCTTGCCTACCACGATCCCTTGACCGGGTTGCCCAACCGCGCGCTGCTATACGACCGCATCAGCCAGTTGCTGCTGCAAGCGCGCCGTGAACAACACCCGGTGGCGGTGCTGTTTGTTGATCTCGATTACTTCAAGGACGTGAACGACCTGTTCGGTTACGCCGTGGGCGATCTGCTGTTGCAGGCCGTGGCGGAGCGTCTGCAAAACTGCGTGCGCGAAGCGGATACGGTGGCGCGCCTGGGCGGCGATGAATTCGTGGTGGTGTCCGCCGTGCAGCAGGCCAGGGATGTGGTGGGCGTGGCGCAGAAGATCGCCGCCG
>JAMCTV010000130.1 GCA_023381235.1 Gammaproteobacteria bacterium | reverse complement strand
CCGTGCGGGCGTCTGGCCGTCATCAGCTTTCATTCCCTCGAAGATCGTATCGTGAAGCGCTTTATCCGCTCTGTGCGCGCCTGGAGATAACCACGCAGGTGGCGTTCATTCAAGTCCAGCAGCTTGCCAAGCGCGGCGTGTTGCTCCGGCGCGGCCAGCAGCATTTGCGGGTTGGCCCACACCGAGTCCACCGGGGTGCTGATGGCGAGCGGCTCGCCGCGCCGGTCGGTAATCATGCCGCGGTGCGCCGCCACGGTCACGGTGCGCAGGTAACGCGCGTCGCCCTGGCCCTGCAGGAACTGCTTGTGCATGGTCTGCAAGTCCGTTGCGCGCCATGCGAGCAGAAGCACGGCCGCGCCGAGTACGCAAGCCAGCGCGGCGCGGCGCAGCGGGTACCCATCCTGGCGCGGCGCGTTCATGGCTTGACGATCACCACGTCGTGCGGGGTGGGGGAGATCAGGCCTGATTTCGCGCGCGCCTGTTCCTCGACGCGCGCATGCGTGGCCCAGGTGCTTTCCTCAAGTTGTAACTGACCCCATTCGATGTTGAGCGCGTCGCGCTCCTGCTGCAGCACCTGCAATTCTATGAACAACTTGCGGCTCTGGTGTTTGCTGTATACCACACCGAGTGCCGACGCCAGCACCGCCGCCGCGAGCAGCGCGAGCCAGGCGTGGCGCGCGCCGAGCCTCATGGGTCGCTCCCGGCATCCTGCCTCCCGCGACACTGATCCGTCCTTGGCTGGCGCAGGCGCTCCGCGCCGCGCAGCACCGCGCTGCGCGCGCGCGGGTTGGCGATCACCTCCGCGCGCGCCGGACGGCGCGCCTTGCCCAGACTTTTCAGCGCGGGCGGCTGCGCGCGCGCATGGTCGCGGATAAAGCGCTTCACGATACGATCTTCGAGGGAATGAAAGCTGATGACGGCCAGACGCCCGCACGGGGCCAACACATCGAGACATTGAGTTAGACCGCTTCCCAGTTCAGACAGTTCCTGATTGATGAAAATGCGCAGCGCCTGAAAGCTTCTGGTGGCGGGGTGCTGGCCGCGCTCCCAGCGCGGATGCGCGCGGCTCACGATCTCGGCCAGTTGCAGGGTGCGTGTGACAGGGGCCTGATTGCGCGCATGCACGATGGCGCGCGCGATGCGTCTGGCGTAACGCTCCTCGCCGTAGTGGTAGAGCACGTCGGCGATTTCATTTTCTTTCGCCTTGGCCAGCCACGCTGCCGCACTGACGCCGGAGTCCGGGTCCATGCGCATGTCGAGCGGGCCGTCGCGCAGGAAACTGAAGCCGCGCTCCGTGTCTTCCAGTTGCGGCGACGACACACCCAGGTCGAGCAGTACGCCGCTCACCTTGCCGCGCCAGCCGCGTTGTTCCACATAGGCCTTAAGCATTGCGAACGACCCTCGCACCACCTCGAAGCGCCGCTCCGTGGCGAATTTCCGCTGCGCCGCCGCTACCGCCTGCGGGTCCTTGTCCAGCGCCAGCAACCGTCCGTGCGGCCCCAGCCGCTCCAGGACGGCCTGCGCGTGGCCGCCGCGCCCGAAGGTGGCGTCCACGTAAATACCTTCCGGTTGCACCGCCAGCCACTCCATGGCTTCCTGCAACATGACCGGCTGATGCGCGTCCGTTTGCTGGATGACGCCCTCCGGCATGTCTTGCCCCTCTCCTCACAACGACAGTTTTTTCAGTTCATCCGGCAACTGCTGATAATCGCGCGTGTCCATCTTGAGCCACTCCTCGCGCCGTCCATTCCACTCGGCCTCGTCCCAAATCTCGAATTTCTTGCCTTGGCCGATCAGCACCACGTGTTTATTGAGTGAGGCAAACTCGCGCAACGGGGGCGGCAGCAGCAAACGTCCCTGCGCGTCCAGATCGCACTCCGTGGCATGACCGATGAGCAGACGCTGCATGCGGCGCGCGGTTTGATCGAGACTGGGCAGGCCGTCCAGGATGTGCTCGATTTCCTCCCAGGCTGGCAGCGGGTACAGCCACAGACACCGGCTGTCCGGGTCTATGGTGCACACCAGCCGCCCCAAGCATTGCGCCGCAAGCGCGTCGCGGTGTTTGCTCGGTATCGCAAGCCGTCCCTTGGCGTCGAGCGTCAGCGCATGTATGCCTCGAAACACCCACCCCTCCCAGAGCCACCACTTGCCTGTTATTTCTTAAAAAACCACTTTACCCCACATTTTCCCACTATAGGGAGTAAAGCGCGAGATTGTCAAGCGAAATTGCGGGGGAAATTAAGGATGTCCCGAAAGGCCGAAATTAAGGAGAGAGGAGGGCTGGAGCCCGGTTTGGCGGGCGGAGGAAGCCACAGCGGCACGGATGATAAAATTGGGAGCCGGCCGGTAAGCCGGGTTCTGTCGTGGACAGCCATTCCTCTGGGATGCGCGTCGCCGCGCACCTCAAGCAACCTACCCGGAAACAGTGCGGGCCGCACCCACGTTTCCCTATTTGGTCTTGCTCCAGGCGGGGTTTACCCTGCCGCCTCTGTTGCCAGAGACGCGGTGCGCTCTTACCGCACCATTTCACCCTTACCGGCCTGCAGGGGGTGCAGGCGTAGGCGGTATATTTTCTGTGGCACTTTCCGTAGGCTTGCGCCTCCCAGGCGTTACCTGGCGCCTTGCCCTGTGGAGCCCGGACTTTCCTCCCCGCGCCTTGAGGACGCGGAGCGGCTGTCTGGCCGGCTCCCATTACTATTCTAACAGATAAAGATGGTGTAATCTTTACGGAAATTAAAGGCCGCCTGGAGCGAATCTGCAAAGACAAAGAGCTGGGTGTTGGGATGGAAATCCGGGGCAGCGGCTTAACTCATTATGGCCATTCTGAAAAATAAAGACCCTCGATTCTCTCCGACCGCTGAGCCTTACCGCAAGCTGATCGGCCGGGCAGCGCTGTTCAACAACGTGAGTCTGGAGGGCATCCACTATCTGCTGGAGGACTGCGTCCTCAAGCAGGTTATGAAAGGGGAGACGCTGCTTGCCCCGGCCAGGAAAAACGACAATCTGTATGTGCTGCTGTCAGGCAGCCTGAGCGTGCATCTCAACAACCCGGAGAGCGCACCCTTGCTCAAGCTCGACAGCGGCGAGTGCGTGGGTGAGATATCCATCATCACCGAGGCCGCGCCCTCGGCCTATGTGGTGGCGGACGAAGACAGCGTGCTGCTGGTGATAAAGCAGAAAACGCTGTGGGCCATGGTGCGCGTGTCGCACGGCGTGGCGCGTAATCTGCTGTATGTCATCGCGCGCCGCCTGCAGCAGGACAATCAGGTTATCCTGGACAGCATCAAGCTGCACGAGCAGTACGAGCTGTACGCCGGCATGGACGCGCTCACCGGGTTGTATAACCGGCGCCGCTTCGACGAACTGTTTGAGCGCCTGCACGAGCGTTATACCTTCGACGGCAGGAATTTGACCCTGCTGCTCGTGGATGTGGATCATTTCAAAAACTACAATGACAGTCACGGCCACCTGGCCGGCGATCGCGCCCTGCTGGCCTTGGCGCGCGTGCTCACGGATTACGTGCGCCCGGACGCGGTAGTCGCGCGCTACGGCGGAGAAGAGTTTCTGGTGGTCCTGCCCGAAACGGACCTGGAACAAGGGGGGCACATCGCGCAGCGGCTGGTGGGCGAAGTCAACAAGATGAAAATCGCCCTGTCTGATGATAGCAGACTGCCTGGTATTACCGTTTCCATCGGTATCGCCCAGGCAAGCCCGGACAGCACGCAGGAAAGCGTCTATGCTGCGGCCGACGCTGCGCTCTATCGCGCCAAGCAAAAAGGCCGCAACTGCGTTTCCCTGTAAACCGGAGGAATCTCTAACAGGTTGTTGGAAAAGGCCATCCACGGCCTTTTCCAACCCGCAAAGCAAAAAGCATAGTTTTTGTTTTGCGCCATTTTTCAAGCACATTAAGCCGTGCTTGAAAAATGGCGGTGCATCCCTGCACCGCACGCAGGCTGTAGATCGGAAGAGCG
>JAMCTV010000129.1 GCA_023381235.1 Gammaproteobacteria bacterium | reverse complement strand
GCCGGTGCGTGTCCAAGGGGCGCGGCAGGCGCGTCAGTGCGCCGCTGGTGGTCTCGCCGCTGATGCTGGCGTTGACCACGCGGTAACGATAGCCTTGCTGTTGCAGGCGCCGCTCCAGCAAGCTCACCCAGCCCGCGCTTTGCTCGATGCCATAGGCCGCGCTCAGGCTGTCGCCCAACACCAGGATGGATTTATCCGCCGCCGCGTGCGCAGCGCAGGATAGAATAAGGCCGCAGGCCAACAGGAAGGATTTCAATGTCATTACAGCCCATTGTGCAGGCGCAGGGCCTCGGCAAGCAAGTGACCGGCCCCGAAGGCGTGCTGACCCTGTTGCAGGATATTACTTTCAGCGTGATGCCGGGCGAGGCGTGCGCCATCCTCGGCGCGTCCGGCTCCGGCAAGACCACCGTGCTCGGCCTGCTGGCCGGGCTGGACGCAGCCAGCGACGGGCGCGTGCTGCTCGACGGACACGACCTGTTCGCATTGGATGAGGACGGCCGCGCCGCGTTGCGCGGGCGCATGATCGGCTTTGTATTCCAGACCTTTCAGTTATTGCCCAGCCTGACCGCGCTCGAAAATGTCATGTTGCCGCTGGAGCTGGCGGGCCGGTCCGCGCAGCAGGCGCGCGCGCAGGCGGGCGAGGTGCTGGCGCGCGCCGGGCTCGCGCAACGTCTGCGCCATTACCCCAAGCAGTTATCCGGCGGCGAGCAGCAGCGCGTCGCCATCGCGCGCGCGTTCGCGCCGCAGCCAAAATTGCTGCTGGCCGATGAGCCGACCGGCAATCTCGATCAGGCTACCGGCGCGCGCATTATTGATCTTTTGTTTGAACTGAACCGTGAGCAGGGTTCCACCTTGATTATGGTGACGCACGATGAAGCGCTGGCGCAGCGTTGCGGCAGACGTTTGAAACTGGACGCGGGGAGGCTGGTAGCGTGAGCGGCGCGTTGAAATTTTCCCTGCGCCTGCTCGCGCGCGACTGGCGCGCCGGTGAACTGCGTGTGTTGATCATCGCCCTCGTCATCGCAGTGGCCAGCGTCACCGCGGTGGGTTTTGCCACCGATCGCGTGCAGCAGGCCCTGCGCCAGCAGGGCAGTGAACTGCTGGGCGCGGACCTGGTGATGCTGTCCGACCAGGCGCCTCCGCCGTATGCGGCGCGCGCGCAGCAGTTAAATCTGAAACATGCCGCAAGCATGAGCTTTGTCAGCATGGCGCTTGCCGGTGAAGTGAGTCAACTGGCCGAGGTCAAGGCGGTCAGTGAAAATTATCCATTGCGCGGAGAGCTGCGTATCGCGCCGGAACTGTTTGGCGCGGAGCAGGGCGTGCATACGATACCCGCACGCGGCGCGGTGTGGGCCGATGTGCGTTTGTTGCAGCAGCTTAAACTCAAGGTGGGCGATACGCTCAGCCTCGGCGCGGCGCGGTTTACTGTCGCCGCGCTGCTGACGCATGAGCCGGATCGCGGCGGCGACCTGTTCAGCATCGCACCGCGCCTGCTGATGAATCTCGATGATGTGCCCGCCACCGGCCTGGTGCAGACCGGCAGCCGCATCCGTTACCGCCTGCTGGTCGCGGGCGAGCCGGGCGGCGTGCGGCAATTCCGCGCCGGCATTGAAAACAGCTTGCAGCCGGGCGAACGCCTGGAGACAGTGGAGGATGCGCGTCCCGAAGTGCGCTCCGCGCTGGAACGCGCCGAGCGCTTTCTCGGTCTCGCCGCGCTGGTGAGCGTACTGCTCGCGGGCGCGGCGGTGGCCACGGCCGCGCGGCGCTACAGTGTGCGTCACCTCGACACCTGCGCCATGCTGCGCTGCCTCGGTGCGTCGCAGGGATTTATCTCGCGCAGTTATCTTTATCAGATGTTGTGGCTGGGCGCAGCGGCCAGCCTGCTCGGCTGTGCAGTGGGCTATGCGGCGCACAGTTTGTTCATGGACGTGTTGGGTCGGTTCATCGCCACACCACTGCCGCCGCCCTCGTTACGCCCGGCGTTATCCGGATTCATCATCGGACTGGTGATGTTGCTCGGCTTCGCCCTCCCGCCGCTGTTGGCGCTGAAAAACGTACCGGCCTTGCGCGTGCTGCGCCGCGAGCTTGGCTTGCCCATGCGCGGAGTCTCGGCCTATTTATTGGGTATCTGGCTGCTCAGCGGCTTGATGATCTGGCAGGCGGGAGATTTTATGCTGGGCATATACATCGTTGCGGGCACGCTGGCCGCGCTTGCGCTGCTGGCGCTCGTAGCCTGGCTGCTGGTGCGGGGTTTGGCGCTATTGCGCACCCGCGTGGGCGTGGCGTGGCGTTTTGGCCTCGCCAATATCGCGCGCCGTCCGGCGAGCAGCGTCACGCAAATTCTCGCCTTTGGCGCAGGCATCATGGCCTTGCTGCTGCTCACCCTGGTGCGCGGCGATCTTTTGGCAAGCTGGCAGGAGAGTCTGCCGGGCGACGCGCCGAACCGCTTTATCATCAACATCCAGGCGGGACAACTGCCCGCGCTGCACGATTTTTTTGTGCAACAGGCAATGCCCGCGCCGGAGTTTTATCCCATGGTGCGCGGGCGCCTGGTGAGCATCAACGATAAGCCTGTGTCACCGGCTGATTATAAAGACGAGCGCGCCGCGCATCTGGCTGAGCGTGAATTCAATCTGTCCTGGATGGAGCGCCTGCCGGCAGACAACCGCATCATCGCGGGGGAGTGGTGGCAAGGCGATGTTAGCGCCAACCTGCTTTCGGTCGAGGAAGGCATCGCCACCACGCTGGGCGTCAAGTTGGGCGACACGCTGAGCTACAACGTTGCGGGAGAAACCTTCACCGCGCAAGTCACCAGCCTGCGCAAAGTGGACTGGGACAGTTTTCATGTCAACTTTTTCGTCATCGCCACGCCGCACGCGCTTAAGGATTATCCCGCGAGCTATATCACCAGCTTTTATCTGCCGGAGCCAGGCCAGGCGCTGCTCGGCGCGCTGGTCAAATCCTTCCCCAACCTTACCGTCATTGATGTCGCTGCCATCATGACCCAGGTGCGCGCCATCATCGAACGCGTCACGCTGGCGGTGGAGTACGTGTTTGGATTCACGCTGCTGGCCGGATTCGTGGTGCTGTATGCGGCATTGCAGGCCACGCGCGACGAACGCCTGCAAGATACCGCCCTGCTGCGCACCCTGGGCGCCCGCCGGCGTCAGCTTGTGGCCGGACTCGCGGCGGAATTCTTGCTGCTGGGCGCGCTCGCCGGTCTCATGGCGGCCTTTGCTGCGAGCGCGCTGGCTTATGTCCTCGCCGAACGCGTGCTGCATCTCCCTTATGGGTTTAACGTCTGGATTTGGCTCACTGGTCTTGCCGGTGGTGGCGCCGGCGTCGCCCTGGCGGGCGTGCTGGGCATGTTACCGGCGACACGCCACCCGCCCATAGCCACCTTGCGTGCGGCGTAATGCCCGGTGCAATGGATAAACGGTAGATTTGCGCAGACGGACGGTGCGTGCAGCCATCGTCCGCTGTGATAGGGTGAGCGCGCACCCTTGTAAAGGAGATCAAACGATGAAAACGATAACTGTGCTATTGAGTGCGCTGTTGCTGTCCGCGTGCGCCGGCACCAACTTCAGCAACCTGCAAGACCGTTATACGCCGGGAGAGCGGGTATTCTTCATTGAGCCCAAGGACGGCGCCGAGGTGGGACGCGAGTTTGACGTGCTGATGGGCGTCAAGGGCATGGAAGTAAGGCCCGCGGGCAAACTGGAAGAGGGCACCGGCCATTTTCACCTGCTCCTGGACGTCAAGCCCATCGAGGAGGGTGAGGTGATTCCCGCCACGGCCAAGCACCTGCATTTTGGCAAGGGTCAAACCCGGGCCGCGCTGAAACTGGCCCCCCGGCAAGCATACGCTGATTCTGCAATTTGCCGACGGGAAACACATCTCCTACGGCGAGAAGATGCGCGCCACCGTGACGGTGACGGTTAAAGAGTAGTCTTTTTGGTTTTCAGGCGCTGATAAAGCGCCGTGACCTTGGCCACGTAATTCTTCGTCTCAGGGTAAGGCGGGATTTTGTTGCCGTTGCCGATTACGGCGTTTTCACCTGCGTTATAGGCGGCGACGGCAAGGTGGATGTTGTTGTTGAACATCCGCAGCAGATCGCGCAGATAGCGCGTGCCGCCGTGGATATTGGCGCTGGGATCATAAATGTTGGTTACGCCGTAGCGTCTGGCGGTGTCGGGCATGAGTTGCATCAGCCCGGTCGCGCCCTTGGGCGATACCGCGTCCGGGTTATAGCCCGATTCCGTCAGGATAACCGCATGCAGCAGCGCCGGGTCTACCTGATAAGCCTGCGCGGCGCTTTCAATCATGGGTGTATAGCGCACGCGGTTGGCGCTGGTGCGCGCGCCTAACGCGACCGGTCCCTTATTCACCGCCGCCTTGGCGGGTGACGGCTTGCGTTCGCGCCAGAACAGCTTGTAGCGCGGATCATTGGGCATGTTGGTGAAGTGTACGACGTTATTTTGGTCCACGAACTTGTAAATATCCGCCCGCGCGCCCGCCGCGCACACCGCGCAACCGGCTATCACCAGACTTTTCAGGAACCAACGGCGCATACTTACGGTCTCATCCTGCTCTTGTTATCCGCCTGATTCTACATGTGTTTTGGAAAAATACAATGCAAGATGCGCGTCGCAGGCCGATCCTTACGAGAGTCACAAGATATAGTATTTGAAGCGTGAGCCAAGCAATATATACTGCGTCAAGATCAAACCATTTTATGACCTTATGAAAGAGATTATCAAAGTCGGCATTGTCGGCGGCACGGGTTACACCGGCGCGGAATTGCTGCGCCTGCTTGCAGCGCACCCGGGGGTGGAACTCAGGATCATCACCTCGCGCAATGAAGCAGGGACGGCGGTGACGGATATGTTCCCCAATCTGCGCGGCCATGTGACACTCAAATTTTCCGCGCCGGATGAGAAGGCGCTCGCCGCGTGCGACGTGGTGTTCTTCGCCACTCCCAACGGCACGGCCATGACCCAGGCGCCCGCCCTGCTCAACGCGGGCGTGCGCGTGATTGATCTCGCCGCCGATTTCCGTCTCAAGGACGCCAGGCTCTGGCAGCAATGGTACGGCATGTTCCACGCCTGTCCGGAACTGCTCAAGCAGGCGGTGTACGGCCTGCCGGAACTGAATCGCGCGGCGATCAAAAACGCGCGCCTCATCGCCAACCCCGGCTGTTATCCGACCTCGGTCACGCTGGGCTTGCTGCCTTTGATCGAGCAGGGTCTGGTGGATGAACAGCACCTCATCGCCGACGCCAAGTCCGGCGTAAGCGGCGCGGGACGCAAGGCCGAGACTTCGTTGCTGCTGGGCGAGGCGGGCGAGAACTTCAAGGCCTACGCCGTGCCAGGGCATCGTCACCTGCCGGAGATTTGCCAAAGCCTGGAACAGGCGGCGGGCAAAAAGGTGGCGCTCACCTTCGTGCCGCACCTCCTGCCCATGGTGCGCGGCATCCACGCCACGCTCTACGCCAAACTCAAAGACAACAGTGTAGACCTGCAGGCATTGTACGAAAAACGTTACGCGGCGGAGCCCTTTGTGGACGTGTTGCCGCCAGGCGCGCACCCGGAAACAAAAAGCGTGCGCGGCGCCAACGTATGCCGCATCGCCGTGCACCGGCCCCCGAATAATTCAAATGGCAACGGCGACACCGCCGTGATCCTGTCGGTGATAGACAACCTGACCAAGGGTGCGGCGGGGCAGGCGGTGCAGAACATGAACATCATGTTCGGCCTGGACGAGTGTACCGGCCTTGATGTCATTGCCTTGATGCCTTGAGGCCGCGCGCCTTCGACCCCATTGTTGACTGGAAGCGGTCATGGGAAGATAATAATTTGTTCTGACCGCTTTGACCAAGACGGTAGTAGGAGAGACATCTATGAGCACCCCCGCAACCGAACTCGACAGTGTCATGCCCGACCCGCTCGTCTTCACCGACAGCGCCGCGGCCAAGGTAAGCGAACTGATTGCCGAAGAGGGCAATCCGGCGTTGAAGCTGCGCGTGTTCGTCTCCGGCGGCGGCTGCTCCGGGTTTCAGTACGGCTTCACCTTCGACGAGAAGCAGAACGAAGACGACACCCCGGTGGTAAAAAACGGCGTCACCCTGCTCATAGACCCGATGAGCTACCAGTACCTCGCGGGCGCCGAGATTGACTACACCGAAGGCCTGGAAGGCGCGCAATTCGTAATCCGCAACCCCAACGCCACCACCACCTGCGGCTGCGGCTCCTCCTTCTCCGTGTGAAGCCGGTTCAGTTCCATTCGATCCTGAAAGGAGGCGCCATGCCTCCTTTTAGCTTTATGGGTTTTTAAAGTATGAACGCCCATGCCAACGCCCATGCCCGCGGCCTGGCCGGCGTCCCCGCCACCCAGTCCAGCATCTCCTCCATAGACGGCGAAAAGGGCGTGCTCGCCTACCGCGGCTATCCCATAGACGTGCTCGCCGCGCACAGCCACTACGAAGAAACCGCGCTGCTGCTGCTGGAAGGCGAACTCCCTGCAGCCCGGGCATTGAGCGCGTTTGACGCCGAGCTGCGCGCGCAGCGCGTGCTGAAACCCGAAGTCATCAGTCTGATGCGCGCGCTGCCGCAGAACGGGCACCCCATGCACATGCTCCAGTGCGTGGTGGCGAGCCTCGATATGTTTTATCCCAACGAAATATCGCAGCCTACCAGCGCGCGCGCCTATGCCGACCCGGATTACGTGCGCACCATGACGATCAAGATCATCGCGCGCATGCCGCTCTTGGTCGCCTATTGGCAACGCCTGCGCCGCAGCGAGGCGGTGATTGAGCCGCGCGCCGATTTTGGCTACGCCGCAAACTTTCTCTACATGCTCACCGGCAAGGAACCGGAACCCTTCATGGCGCGCCTGATGGACGCCTGCCTGATTCTGCACGCCGAGCACACCATCAACGCCTCCACCTTCGCCGCGATGGTCACCGGCTCCACCCTCGCCCACCCTTACAGCGTCATCTCCGCCGCCATCGGCGCGCTGTCCGGCCCACTGCACGGCGGCGCCAATCAGCGCGTGCTGGGTATGCTGGATGAAATCGGCTCACCCGCCAAGGTCAAAGACTGGCTTGACAAAAAACTCAGCCAGAAGGAAATCATCTGGGGCATGGGTCACCGCGAATACAAGGTCAAAGACCCGCGCGCCGTGGTGCTGCACGGCCTGATCGAAAAACTGATCCAGCATCGCGGCGGCAAGACTACCCGCTACTACGACATCGCCCGCACCCTGGAAGAAGCCGCGAAAGAACGGCTCGCCGCCAAGGGCGTGTACCCCAACGTGGACTTCTACTCCGGCATCCTCTACCACGAACTCGGCGTCCCCGCCGACCAGTTCACCGCCCTGTTCGCCGTCGCCCGCAGCGCTGGCTGGCTCGCCCACTGGACCGAACAAATCGGCGACAACCGCATCTTCCGTCCCACCCAGGTCTACACCGGCGAAGCACTGCGCGAGTATGTGCCTCTTGAAGACAGATAAAAGATACAAGAGAAAAGATACAAGATAAAAACAAGAATATCCCGCACCCTTCGCTTCATTCTTCCCTCTGGGAGGGGCCAGGGTGAGCGGGGGTTTGTAGGGTGGGTTAGGCCGATGGCCGTAACCCACCATTGGTTGCCGATTCCTGTTCCGGTGGGTTACGCTTCGCTAACCCACCCTACAATCTTTATCTTGGGCAAATCGTCCCTAACACAACCGCGCGCTTTGCGCCGGTCACGCTCGGCAGATTCCCCGGTTTTCCTTCCAGCGTTTGTTTCGCCAGCCAGGCGAAGGCCATGGCTTCCATCCAGCCGGGGCTTACGCCGTATTTTTCCGTGGATTCGACAGTGCAGGGGTGCAGACGCGCGCGCAGGCGTTGTATCAAGTGTGTGTTGTGCGTGCCGCCGCCGCAGACCAAAAGTTCCTGTGTCGTTGGGGCGTATTTTTTTACGGCGTCGGTGATCGAGGCGGCGGTCAGCTCGCACAATGTCGCTTGCACGTCTTGCGCGGAAACATCGCCGTGGTTTTTCAGTGCCGCGTCGAGCCAGGCGCTGTTGAAGTGTTCGCGCCCGGTGCTCTTGGGCGGCGCGAGCGAAAAATAATTGTCCTGTAAAAATTCGCTAAGTAAATCTTCATTAATCTTGCCGCCCGCCGCGAAGAGACCGTCTTCATCCATGCGTTGTCCGAGATGACGCTCGGCCCAGGCATCGAGAAATACATTGCCCGGCCCGGTGTCGAAGCCGGTCACGGATTGTTGGGTGTCCTTGGGAAGGACAGTGATATTGGCCATGCCGCCGATGTTGACCACGGCGCGATCCTGCTGCGCTGAGCGCAATACTGCATTGTGAAACGCAGGCGCGAGCGGCGCGCCTTGGCCGCCTGCCGCGATGTCGGCGCGGCGGAAATCGGCGGCGGTGGCGATGCCGGTGAGTTGGGCAATCAGCGCGGGATTACCAATCTGCAAGCTGAACGGATAAGGCCCACCAGGTTGATGGCGCACGGTCTGGCCGTGGCTGCCGATGGCCTGCACCTCGCCGGGTTTTACGCCCGCCTTTTTTAATAGCGCCAGCGCGGTTACGGCGAACAGTTCGCCGAGCTGCGTATCAAGCTGTGCCATGCGCTCAATCTCATTCGGGCCGGGAGCGCACAGCGCGAGCAGCGCGGCGCGCAGTTCGGATGATAATGGGGTGCGATGCGTGGCGATCAGTTTTGGTATGTCAGCGCTGAAATCCACCAGCGCGGCATCCGCCGCGTCCATGCTGGTGCCGGACATAAGCCCGATGTACAACTGCGTCATGAGTTTTTCTCGCCACAGGAAGCTCTGAATAAGTCCATCCTGGACTTCTCAGAGCACGAAAAGCACAAATGCGATTTGTGCTTTTCTTCATATTTCAAACACTGTCGTGTTTGAAATATGGCGGCGCATCCCTGCGCCGCGAGGGGCTCTGCCAAAATCAAAGGTTCACAAGCTTTGTGGGGATGAAGCGTTTAAGGCGTTTTCAACGCCAGCCTGTCATTCTTGATCAAGGCTATCTGCTCGCTCAGGCGGTGCGCCTCGGCCAGGAAGCCAGCCTTGTATTTTTCCGGAATCGGATCGGCCTTGGGCATGGTCACGGTGAGCGGATTCTTGTGCACGCCGGCGACGCGGAATTCATAATGCAGGTGCGGCCCGGAGGCGAGGCCTGTTTTGCCTACGTAGCCGATGGTCTGGCCTTGCTGCACCGGGGCCCCCTGCTTCAGGCCGGGCGCGAATTTGTGCAGATGTCCGTACAGTGTGCTGTACTGGCTGCCGTGTTGCAGGATGACGACGTTGCCATAGCCGCCCTTCACACCCTTGAAAGTCACCTTGCCGGCGCCCGCCGCCTTTACCGGCGTGCCGATGGGCGCGGCGTAGTCCACGCCCTTGTGCGCGCGCATGCGGTGCAGGATGGGGTGGTAGCGCGCGAGGCTGAAGCGCGAGCTGATGCGGCTGAATTTCACCGGCGTGCGCAAAAACGCCTTGCGCATGGCGAGACCGTCCGGTGTGTAATAATTGATATTGCCCTCCGGGTCGCTGTAGCGCACCGCGCGGTAGGTCTTGCCGCGATTGGTGAACTCCGCGGCGAGAATCACGCCGTCGCGCAGCTTGAGCCCGTTCATGAACTGCTCCTGATACACCACGCCGAAGCTGTCGCCCTCACGCAAATCCAGCGCAAAGTCTATGTCCCAGCCGAAGATATCCGCCATCTCCATGGTGTGATTATCGGACAGGCCGGCGGCCTGAGCGTCTTCAAACAGGGAGCTTTTTATCGTGCCCGCGGCGTAGGAAACGCGCGTCTCCACCGCGTGATTGGTCAGGTACGCGGCAAATTTTCCGCTCTCGCGTTTCACATGCAACGATTTCTCGTCCACCTCATAGAGCAATTCCTGCAACTGATTGCCCGCGGTGCGGAATTTGATCTCCTGCCCCGGCTTGACGCGCGCCAGCCCCGCGGTGACATGACCCAGCGCCATGATTTCGTGCAACTGCTGCGGACTCAGGCCCAGACGCGGAAACAGCGAAGACAAATGATCGCCCGGCTTGATGGTGATGCTTTGCCAGGGAAGTTCAGTGGCGGGGGTGACGTTGACTGAGCGTGCCGCGGGCAACGTGAGGGGCACGGTGACGGTGAGGCCGTTATCGTGCAGCACGGTGGCAAGCGCGGGCTCGGCGCGTGTCGCTTCAGCCTGCTGGGAGGCCAGGCTGAGTAAAATGCCGATCCCGATCAGACTGCCCGCGAATAAACCCGCCCAATGCAAATGCGTCATGCCGCGCAGCAGGGGTAAGGCCCTATCGCGCAGCGCCGCCGTCAACTTTGCAGGAAACGTGAAGTGAGTCACATAACCCCCTTTAATATAAGCGCTTTACCTTAATCCGCCCATGCCGCAAGGTCAACCCCTTTGGGCGGATTTTTCTTACCGCTTGTCGGGCCGCTTGTCGGGAGATTAAGGGCATTGGGGGCTTACTCGCAGCCTGCCGTCTCAGTGTGATACGCTAAACGGTTATGAGCAAACACAACGAAGCGCTCTCCCTCATCAAGCGCGGCGCGCAGGAAATCCTGTCCGAAGCCGAACTGTCCGAAAAGTTGAAACTGGGCCGCCCGTTGCGCATCAAGGCCGGATTCGACCCCACCGCGCCCGACCTGCACCTCGGCCACACCGTGCTCATCAACAAGCTGCGTCAGTTTCAGGACTTGGGCCATGAGGTGTTGTTTCTGATCGGCGATT
>JAMCTV010000128.1 GCA_023381235.1 Gammaproteobacteria bacterium | reverse complement strand
GTTGTGCGTGCATAAATTATATAAATGCTATTGCAAATCATTCTCATTAAGTTTAATATCTATATCCGGAGCTCATGGGCGGCCAAGGGCCGCCATTGATTAACGTGTGTGTAACCGGATGAAGAAGAAGAGGAGAAAAAACGTGTTTTCTGATAGCTACATTATTGGGAGAAATAGTCATGAAGCAAAAACAGTCTAAAGGCAAAACTCTAGTCAAGATCATGGGAGGGGTTGGATTAACCCTCGCGTCCGCATTATCTGCACAGGCTGCGACCGCCCCGAAGACCATGGAAGAGATGTGGGAGATTATCCAGACGCAACAAAAGGAACTGGAACAACTCAAGGCGCAGCAAAAGAATACTGAACAAAGGGTAGAGGTTACCAGTGAGGCCGTGGAGCAGCAGGCCGCCAGCGGCCCTTCCTGGGCGGACAAGACCAGGGTCGGTGGTTATGGTGAGTTGCATTACAATAACCTGGACAGCAAAAACGAGATAGACCTTCACCGTTTTGTAGTGTTTCTCGGGCATGAATTCTCTGATCGTGTGCGCTTTTTCTCAGAGCTGGAAGTTGAGCATACCGGTGTAGAGAACGATGGTGATCCACTGGCGGGCGAGGTCGAGCTGGAACAGGCCTTCGTTGAGTTTGATTTTGCGGATAAACATACGGCCCGCGCCGGCCTGTTTCTGGTGCCGGCAGGCATCATCAATGAAACCCACGAGCCGCCTACCTTTTATGGCGTAGAGCGCAATCCGGTCGAGACCAACATAATTCCCGCCACGTGGTGGGAAGCGGGAGCCGGAGTCTCCGGGGAGCTTGCTCCTGGCTGGGGGTATAACCTGGACCTGACCTCCGGTCTCGAGACGCCGACCACCGGTTCGAGTGCTTACAAGATCCGTAACGGTCGCCAGAAGGTATCTCAAGCCAAGGCCAATGACAGTGCGCTCACAGGGCGCATCAAATGGGCCGGGCTGCCGGGCGTAGAGCTTGCCGCCACAGCACAGTATCAGAGTGACCTTACACAAGGCACGGGCGCGGCGGGCACCGCTTCCAGCGCCACACTGTTTGAGACTCATGCGGTGTTGAGCCGAGGACCCGTCGGGTTGCGCGCGTTGTATGCTACATGGAGCCTGGATGGCACAGGGCCGGCCAGCGGTGCATCGCCAGGACGGGATAAGCAGTTTGGCTGGTTTATCGAGCCTTCGTACAAGCTTACAAGCAAACTCGGGGCCTTTGCCCGCTACAACGTATGGGACAACAATGCAGGGAGCGGCAGCACGGCAGATACGAAAAACAAACAGATGGATTTGGGGTTGAATTACTGGCCGCATGAAGATGTGGTGCTGAAGTTTGACGTCCAGAAACAGTCCGGCGCTGCCAACGATGATGGATTTAACTTAGGGGTCGGTTATCAATTTTGATGTGTTCATTTGGTTCTCTCCTTAATTATTGGGGCGCTCAATGCGCCCCCCTTTTTTGTTAAAATGAGGCCGCACAAGGTGTCTTTGGAATGATTCGGATCTCACGCTGGCTTTGCGTCTTGCTGATGTGGATGCTGATTGCGCCAGCCGTATGGGCGCGAGGCGTATATCAGGACCCGGAGGACTTTATCAGCGAAGTCTTTTCCGGCAAGGCGCCGCCACCAAGCTTATTGCAGGTCTCTGAGGACGAGCAGAAACAAATCCGCGAGATCCTTGGCCGCAAGCTCGGCGCCGAGCGTGTGCGTTATTGGCAGTATGAGGACAAGACGGTGTGGATACTTGAGGAGATTGGCAAGGAGCGCCCTATCACGGTTGGGATAGTCATTGATAAGGGCAGGCTTGAATTGATAAAAGTACTTATTTTTCGTGAAAGCCGAGGCGCGGAAGTACGTTACCCCTTTTTCACTGATCAGTTCAAGGGCGCCAGCCTGGGCGAAGACAATCAATTAGATCGGAGCATTGACGGCGTCTCGGGGGCGACCTTGTCCACGCGCGCCCTGACCAAGCTTGCGCGCTTGGCCCTTTACCTGCATCAGCAAAGAAAGCAAGCCGATGTTACCAACCAAACATCACCTCGTTAAATACTTGCGCAGGTGGCACCGGCGCTTGGGCATCATCGTTGCCCTCTTCGCCATTCTGCTGTCCACAACCGGGCTACTGCTCAACCACACAGAGGAGTTGGCGCTGGATTCCAGTTATGTCCGCTCTGATGCGCTCTTGGATTGGTACGGTATAAGCCCCCCCGGCAAGCCGCTGAGCTACGCGGCTGGCGGCCACTGGATCAGCCAGTTGGGCGAGCGGCTGTATTTTGATGAACACGAGCTTGCCGTCGACGCGCCCGGCCGCTTATTGGGGGCGGTTGCGCTGGCGGACCGGGTAATCGTTGCGATCGAAGGGCATTTAATGCTGTTTGACTTATCGGGCGAACTGCTTGAAACACTGGGCGGGGCACAGGGCGCGCCTGCCGGGGCGCGCCTCATCGGCGTTAAGGATGAAACCCTGGTGGTGCGCGCCAGCCATGGTGATTACCTGGCTGACAAAGATTTGCTGAAGTGGGAGGAGGGCGAGAAAGAAGGGCGCGCGCCTGCGCCGGTGGACGCCTATTGGGCTGAACCCGGCATGCTTCCGCACGGCCTGCACGATCAATTAATAGAGGCCTATCGTGGCAAGGGTTTGTCATTGGAGCGGGTTCTGCTCGACCTGCACAGTGGCCGCATTATGGGCGGCGCGGGCATGGTGGCGGTCGACATCGGCGCTATCCTGTTTCTCCTGCTGGCGGTGAGCGGCATAATAATGTGGTTGAGGCACCTAAAGCAAAGCCACCATTAATACCAAGCAGTAAATGCCGCTGGGGGAATGTTGAGGCGGCCATCTCCGGCGGTTGTGTCTAACTAACATCAAGAGAGGGAGCACATTATGGAACTCGACAAGAAGAGAGCAGCGGAAGTTTTGAATCGTATCCTTGAGCTGGAGCTGGCCGGCGTGGTGCGCTACACGCATTATGCGTTGATGGTGTACGGCTACAACCGTATTCCCATTGTCAACTGGCTGCGCGAGCAGGCGAACGACAGCTTGTCCCATGCCCAGCAGGCGGGCGAGCTGATCACCCAACTCGGTGCGCATCCCTCGCTGGCCATCGGCCCGCTGCTGGAAACCCATAAACACGACATCGGCGACATCCTGCGCGAATCGCTGGAACACGAACGCGAAGCCCTCAAGGCGTACTATGAGCTATTGAACCTGGTGAAGGACCGTTCGGTATGGTTGGAGGAGTACGCCCGCGAGATGATTTACAAAGAGGAGCAGCATCAGGGCGACGTGGACAAGATGCTGCGCAAGCCGGGCGATATCAACGCCTTTGCCGGGCGTTAGGTCGGGAGAGACAGCGGCGGATTCAACTTCGGGATACAGGTTACGAGTTTTAGCGATTGCTCTCGCTGGGTTACACGGGCCGCGTTGCGCGCCCCGTGTTTCTTTTTTGAAATGATTTCCATGACAAAGGAGCAAATATGAAGCGAAACACACTCGCGCTCATTATTATGGGCGTTATCGGCTTGGCATTTACAGGTGCGGTCAACGCCGGGGAAGAGGGCGCGGCGCTCAGCTACCAGGCGCAAAACCCGGAGCGGGAAATGGCGCAGTCGGTGAGCGGTTTAATCGAGTGGGCGCAGGGCGAGCTGGAGGAGCACCAGGGCGAGGGTTTATTTAAAGGCCGGCTGCAGGATGAGCAACTGATTCAGGACATGATCGCGTTCGCAAAGGAATTGCAAGCCAAAGGCGCGGCGGCGAAAAAAGCGGGGGACACGCGCAAGGCGCGTGTGTACTACCACAGTGCCGAGGCCGCCGCGCAGTATGCCGCGCGTATGCCGCACATGCTGGAGGCGCGCGCTAACAAAAACAATAAAGCTAACGAATTACGATAAACAAAGCCGCACTATCGCGCCGCACATTGAGCAGCAGTCTGCCGCGATCCTTTTGTGTGATATTGACGAGATCGTCCGGGGTGCGCACCGGCTTTTTGTTGATGGACAGCAGCAGGTCACCGGGCCGCAGTCCGGCCTGCGCGGCGCGGCTGTGCGGGTCTACGTCCACCACCGGGATGCCTTCGATCTTGCCGTAGAGCGGAGAGCTTTCGTTGATGGCGCCGAACACCACGCCCGCCAGGCGCGGGTCTTCATGTTGCGCGCCTACTTGCGACTCTTGCGCGGCCTCTTTCACCAGCACCTCAACGCTGCGCGTCTTGCCGTCACGCACGATATCCAGCTTGACCTTCTCGCCTGCGCGCAACAGGCCGATGCTGTTGCGTAAACTGCCCCCATCGCGCACCGGCTGTCCGTCGAGCGCGCTTACGATGTCGCCCGGCTTAATGCCCGCGACATCCGCTGGAGAGCCCTGCAAGACCTGGGTGACCACCGCTCCTTGCAGTGCGGCGTCGGGTGAAATGTTGAAGGCCTGTGCGAGATCGGGCGTCAAGTCCTGCACCTGCAGGCCGAGCCGGCCGCGCTTGACCTTGCCGAACTCGATCAATTGCCGGGTAATGTTCTGCGCCATGTTGATGGGAATGGCGAAGCCGATGCCGATGTTGCCGCCGCCGGGTGCGAGGATGGCGGTATTGACGCCGATCAGTTCGCCGCGCAGGTTGACAAGTGCGCCGCCGGAGTTGCCGGGGTTGATGGAGGCGTCTGTTTGGATGAAATCTTCATAGCCTTCGATGCCGAGTCCGCTGCGCCCCAGCGCGCTCACGATGCCGGAGGTCACGGTCTGGCCGAGGCCGAACGGATTGCCGATGGCGACTACGAAATCGCCCACGCGCAACATGGATGAATCGCCCAGCGGCAGGGCCTTCAAGTTCTCGGCGGGAATCTGTATCACCGCTACATCGGCCTCCGGGTCGGCGCCGATCACCTTGGCCTTGAGCGTGCGCCGGTCGCGCAGCGTGACGCTGATCTCGGTGGCATTGGCGATGACGTGCGCATTGGTCAGCACGTAACCGCGTTGCGCATCCACAATCACGCCGGAGCCCAGGCTTTGCGTTTCGCGCTCCTGCACACCATCGGGAATGCCGAAAAAGCGGCGGAAAAAAGGATCGTTGAGCAGAGGGTTTTGCACCGCCACCCTGCCGCGCGTAGAAATATTCACCACTGCTGGTGTTGCCTGCTCGATCATGGGCGCGAGCGTGGGCAGGGACTGGTTTTGACTGTCAACTGCCGGCAGCGCAGCAAAGGCGCCGCCGGCCGCAAGACATAGCGTAAGCAGCGCGCCGGTCAGCATGCGAGAGAAATTCGGTTTCATAGGGATTCCTTGAAGGGGTGGCTAAAACGCGGGGGCGAGGAAGACCGGACCGATTTATTTGCCTGTCAGTTAGAAGCGCGGGCGCAAAGAAAGTTCACTCGCGCACAGACAAAACCCCCGCGTTTTGCGCGGGGGGCCAAACTCATTGGGCCTGAACTACTGTACCCGCACTTGAATCTTGCGCGGCTGCACACGCTCGTGCTTGGGGATTACGATCTCCAGCACGCCGTTCTTGCCGGTGGCCGAGATGCGTTCCGCGTCCGCCGTGTCGGGCATGCTGAAGCGGCGGTAAAACGCGCCGCGCGCGCGCTCCGCGCGCCGGTAGCCGTTGCGCTCCTCGGCGCTTTCAAAGGCGCGTTCGCCTTTCAGCGTCAGCACGCCGTCTTCCATCGTCACCTCAATATCCTTCGGGTCCACGCCCGGCACATCGGCGTAAATCACAAAGCGGCCGCTATCTTCCTTGATGTCCACCAGCGGCGTCCAGTCGCTGGCCGCCACGCTCGGCGCATCATCGCCGCCCGCGGGGAACGCGCGGCTGTCAAACATACGGTTGATCTCATTATGCAAACGCGTCAACGCGCTCCAGGGTTCATAACGTACTATGGCCATAACATCCTCCTTTTCTGGTCTGGGTTGGCTGTACGTCCAGGACATAGGTTCCGGCGCGCGGGTTTTCAAGGGGGTGTATCTGTCGCCGGAGTTTGGTAGCATTGGCCGGGCACATTCCCATAACCAACAGGAGACTAGCTTATGATGGCGATATGTAAACTGCTGGAAAAATGTGGACCGCTGGCCGGGCGCCTGCTGCTCGCTCATATATTCATTCTCTCCGGTTACCGCAAACTCACCGGCTGGGAGGGAACTCTGGGCTATATGGCAAGCAAGGGCCTGCCGATGACCGAGGTGTTGCTTGCTCTCACCATTCTCGTCGAGCTGGGCGGCGGACTGTTGCTGTTGCTGGGCTACAAGGCGCGCTGGGCGGCGACGGCGATCTTTTTATTTCTCATACCCGTCACTCTCATCTTCCACAACTTCTGGGCTCTTGCCGGCCAAGAGCAATTCACGCAACTGATCCAGTTCCAGAAAAACCTCGCCATCATGGGCGGCATGTTGTATGTCATGGTCTATGGCAGCGGCGCGTACAGCCTGAGCCGGGAGAAGTGCGCATAGGTTTTGAGCGACAGGTTGCTGAAAACAACAGGTAAAGATACGCCGGGGATCATCGCGCCGCCGCCGCTGATTTATCTCAGCGCGATGGCGGCGGGGCTGCTGCTCGACTGGCGTTACCCGCTCGCCTTCCTCCCCGGCAAGCTTGCGCTGCCCGCCGGTGTGCTGTTGATCGCATCAGGCGCGCTGTGTATGGCGACCGCTTTTGCCGCCATGCGCCGCGCGGGCACGGCGGTCAATCCCTATCAGCCCACAACGGCCGTCGTGACGGACGGCCCCTACCGTTACACGCGCAATCCGCTGTATCTCGCGCTCGCACTATTTTACGCAGGCATCGCCGGCCTCGCCAACGCGCTGTGGGCGATATCGCTATTGCCGGTTGTGCTGGCGATGATTCACTACGGCATCATCCAGCGCGAGGAAAAATATCTGGAGCAAAAGTTCGGCGCGGAATACTTGCGCTACAAAAACACGGTGCGGCGCTGGATATGACTTGCCGCCCGGTGGGCGGCCCATGGCTGTTCAACCCCCGGCGTCTTGTGGCGCGGGGGTGCGCTCCTTTTCCTCGGCGAGCGCGGCGCGGAGCTGTTCGAGCTTCGCGTGAAAATCCGCGGCCTCCCCGTAGGCCAGGAAGCGGGCATAGCGTGAATGCGAGCCGAGCACCTTGCGCGCGTGCTTGATCGGGCACCAGTACTGCTCGGTGCGCGCCGTGATCTCGCAGGCGTAGGCAATCAGGCCGTTGGCGTACGCGCAATAAGTACAGTGGAATTTCTCGATACTATTGAGATACGCCAGATGCTGGCGGTCGAACACGATGTAATCCGAGCGCCGCACCCTGGCGATTCTGTATAGCGGAAAACAAACCGCCTGGTAAATCGTGATGCAGAGATCGAACAGAACCAGCGGAACGACCATGCCGTAGATGAAAGGCGCGGTAAGGAAATTCTGCGGACGGCTGGTGGCAAGCCAGCGAAAGAACCCCATCCTGAGCCGGCGATGCGCCTCCCTGACGCTGCGCTCGAAATCAACGCGCTTGCCCTTGATCTGATAAAGCACACGGGTTTCCTGCTCATGCAGCGCCGTGCGCAGCTCTCCTTCGAGCAGGGTTATTTGATTCAGCAACTGGCGAATCCGGTTTTCCATAAAGCTCCAAAGGGATCGGGTCTTGCACTGACGCATTTAACCGTTGTAATCGTTGCGTTCACATCTCTTCACCACCCGGCTTACCGTTCACCTGCCTTGGGTTGTGGCTCGTCCTGCGCCCGCCTCCATAAATTGTGGCAGCCCCATGCCTCCCGGCCGCTTCAAGAGGTCTTCCAGAGTGTATCTATCCAGCACTGCCAGGAATTCGCCCAAGGCATCGTTCAGCATCCCTTTCAGGTTGCACATGGCGAAAATCGGGCAATGCCTGGTTTGCGGATTGAAACACTCCACCATGTGAAAGTTCGGTTCGGCATGCCTCACCACGTTACCGATATTGATTTCGCAGGCGGGGCGCGCCAAAAACATTCCGCCGCCTTTGCCGCGATGGGTATGAATATAGCCATGGCTCGCCAAATCATGCACCACCTTCACCAAATGGTTACGTGAAATGCCATAGAAACCCGCAATCTCGGAAATGGTCGCTTTTCTATCTGCGTGTATGCCAAGGTACATCAGCACCCTCAAAGAATAATCGGTATATAGCGTCAACTGCATAATGGATGCTTATCCCGCCTCACGCGAAGCTTTTGAGTGAACACTAAATAGCTTCACTTGACGAATAGTCACACAAAGAGCCGGAAACTCACATAAACATAACATGTATTGACAATATATGCTTAAAGATGTATTTTCAATACATGTAATGTACCCTACCCGACGGCCGCCCCACATGAAAGCCATATATAACTGTTTTTATTAACTTTTATTTCTGAGGCACCGCACCGGCAGGGTGACGTATTTAAAAACGTTGCGCCATTACAGGCATGACGAATAACCGGATCAAGGAAAGCATCAAGATGCACAGGGAAGAGCACTATTCAGCTATCAAACAGCCAGCAAGGAGGAAGCATCGTGCAATATCTTAAAAGAACAGGCGTTTTGACCGCATTATTAGCTACTACAATGGTTTTTAGTGCAGCACCCGCCTTAGCAAAAACCGTGAAAGTCACCATGCATGCGATGGAAACTACGGTGAAAATTGATAATCAAGGCACAGAGTATCCCGCCTGGACCTTTGGCGGTCATATTCCGGGGCCGGTGGTGCGCGTCAAGGAAGGCGACACGGTTGATTTTGAATTGATCAACCCTGCCACCAATAAATTCAGTCACTCCATGGATTTTCATGCCGCCATAGTTGATGTATTGAAAGAGTTCGCCCCCGCCGCCCCAGGTGAGACCAAGCGCTTCAAGTTTGACGCCAAGTACCCCGGCGTATTCATGTATCACTGCGGCGCCACGCCCATGCACCAACACATCGCGCGCGGCATGTACGGTATTATCATTGTCGACCCCAAGGAAGGCTACACCAAACAATATCCGAAACCCGATCGCGAATATGTACTCGTGCAGGGGCAGTTTTTCCCCAATGCCGATGACGATCATGCCATGATGGAAAACATGGGCTGGACCAACAGCCTGATCAACGGCAAGATCTTCCACTACGATCCGGTGCATGACCCGGACGCCACCCTGGCGCTGGCCGCTAAACCCGGCGAGCGCGTACGCATCTTTTATGTCAACGCCAATGTGAATCTGCCGGCGGCGATTCACCCCATCGCCGGTATCTGGGACCGTGTCTACATCAACGGCAACCCCAGGAACGCGATCTACGGTGTAGCGACCTATAATTTGGCGGTTTCCGAGGCGGTAACCCTGGATATTGTTTCGCCCGCGGATCGTCCCACCAACAATGCCATCGTTGACCACGCCATGAGCGCGGCGATGCGCGGTGCAATTACGGTATTAATGAATACAGCGGACGCCGATCCCAAGATGGGCAAGGGCGACAACATCCTGCCGCGGTAAAAGACGGCGACAGTCAAAGAGGGGGAGCTTTTCCCCCTCTTTATTTTTGGCTATTGCCTAACGCTTGAATTCAACCGGACGAGCGCCGCAGGTGCGAGGTCCGGTGGCACAATGAATCTTCTCGCCCACACGGGCTTCATTTGGATTTGCGGCCGGGAATGGGAATGATCATCGGCACCTCTTTCCGGTACTGCTTGAAGGCGTCGCCGTGGAAGGTGGCGAGATCGCGCTCCTCGAAAAAGAGCCCAATAAAGATGTAGCCCGTCGTGGCAACCGAAAACAGCAGATGCCCCAGCGTCATATGGGGAGTGGCCCAGAAGGCGATCAGGAATCCCAGCATGATGGGATGGCGCACGAACTTGTACAAAGCGTTGATCTTGAATTGCACATGGGTGTATTCCACGTTTTGAAGCCGCAGATAGACTTGGCGCAAGCCGAACAGGTCGAAATGGCTGATCATGAACGTTGACAGGAGAACGATCAGCCATCCCAGCCAGAAAAGCGCCATCAGGACCAGGTAGCCTGCCTGATTCTCCACGCTCCATATCACGCCGGTCATCGGCTCCCACTTCCAGAAGAGCAAGGCGAGCAACAGGCTCGAGATCAGGACGTATGTGCTGCGCTCCACCGATTGGGGAACTATCTTCGTCCACCAGGCCTTGAAGGCCGGCCGGGCCATGACGCTATGCTGAACGGCGAAGAGCCCCAGCAACACGACATTGACGAGAAGGGCTTCGCCGAGCGACCCGGACGGCCCCGAGTCAATCGACTTCGGAACCAGCAGGTTGCCGACAAAACCGATGGCATACAGGAAGCTTGCGAGAAATACTGCATAGCTGATTACACCGTACAAGAAGCCGATCATTCCCATGGGTTCTCCCCTCCAGTTTTGATGTTGACGAATACGACCTGCTACTCAGACACTCGGATAGAGTACCACCGAACGCCGCGGTTCAGCGGCGGGCCTCGCGAAGCGAGGACCGTCCGCTGGAACCGCTGGTTGGGCGACAATCAAAAATAAGTGCCGGCGCCGCATCAAATGTGAACCTTGACGCCGTGCTCGGCGAGCACTTGGATCACTTTTGCGACGTCCGGCGGACCAGGGGGATTGGCGCAAGCCGAACAGGTCGAAATGGCTGATCATGAACGTTGACAGGAGAACGATCAGCCATCCCAGCCAGAAAAGCGCCATCAGGACCAGGTAGCCTGCCTGATTCTCCACGCTCCATATCACGCCGGTCATCGGCTCCCACTTCCAGAAGAGCAAGGCGAGCAACAGGCTCGAGATCAGGACGTATGTGCTGCGCTCCACCGATTGGGGAACTATCTTCGTCCACCAGGCCTTGAAGGCCGGCCGGGCCATGACGCTATGCTGAACGGCGAAGAGCCCCAGCAACACGACATTGACGAGAAGGGCTTCGCCGAGCGACCCGGACGGCCCCGAGTCAATCGACTTCGGAACCAGCAGGTTGCCGACAAAACCGATGGCATACAGGAAGCTTGCGAGAAATACTGCATAGCTGATTACACCGTACAAGAAGCCGATCATTCCCATGGGTTCTCCCCTCCAGTTTTGATGTTGACGAATACGACCTGCTACTCAGACACTCGGATAGAGTACCACCGAACGCCGCGGTTCAGCGGCGGGCCTCGCGAAGCGAGGACCGTCCGCTGGAACCGCTGGTTGGGCGACAATCAAAAATAAGTGCCGGCGCCGCATCAAATGTGAACCTTGACGCCGTGCTCGGCGAGCACTTGGATCACTTTTGCGACGTCCGGCGGACCAGGGGGAATCTCGCGATCTAGTGCGGTGAACATCGGAACCGCATTGCTTCGCCTTCCAGTGATTTCCAGCATTTCACCGCCACCTCGGCCATAGCTAAACGCATGAACGGTACCGGCTGGAACATGTACGAGTGTACCTGCCGTACACATGACAGTCTCACCACCACACCTGAATTCAATCTGGCCTTTGGTCACATAAAACGACTCGTCCCAATCGTGGCTGTGTGGCGGAGGCCCCGTTCCTTCGTCACCCGACTGCGCCGTGATCTGCTGGTCTTGTATATCTGCCTCTGATGCAAGGACGGTGACCTGAGTGCCGATGACGCTAAGAGCGGGCCTACGATCGCCTGGTTTGAGGATGAACGGCTTGGAACTCATGACTTAGCTCTCCTTTCGAGTGTATTCGTGAGGGCTTGATCGGCGACTTTTGTCGCCCAACGGGACGCGAGTTGAGGCGCACCCCGAGTGATTAAGGATAGAATGACCTTAATCACGAGCGGGCGACAGCCGCGACCGGAGGGGGCGGTGACGGGTCGAACGAGGGTTGGGCGGCGCGCAGCGCCGGCCAACCGGAGTGAGGGACAACTCGCGTCCTGTTGAGCGGCGCGCGTCTAGCGCCACCGCGGGTGTGACAGAAACCGGGCACGACACGCAATCCGTCTCCTTGAAAGAAACCACGCAGGTCGTGGCGCTGCGCGCCGCTCAACTAGAATTAGACTCCATAAAGCGCCGCTCTGCAACCAGCCTGCTGTCGTTTGGTGAGCGCGTTCACTGGTTGATCTCCAGCAAGCGGTTGTTGAGGCGGCGGACGAAGGCGGCGGGGTCGGGGAGGTGGGCGCCTTCGGAGAGCAGGGCTTGGTCGTACAGGATGTGGGCCCAGTCTTCGAAGCGTGCGCCGTTGGTTTCCTGATCCAGTTTTTTGATTAACGGATGATCGGGGTTGATCTCCAGCGCGGGCTTGCCGCCGGGCACGGTTTGTCCGGACGCCTTGAGCAAACGCTCCAGGTGTATGCCGAGATCGTGCGCGCCGCTTACCAGGCAGGCGGGTGAAGCCGTCAGGCGCTGGCTCACGCGCACTTCGGCGACTTGGTCGCCCAGCGCGGTCTTGATGCGCTCCACCAGGCTTTTAAGTTCGCTCTCGGCCTTTTTGTGTGTTTCTTCGTCTTGCTTGTCGGAGAACTTCCCCAGATCGAGCTCGCCCTTGGCGGCTGATTGCAGGGACTTGCCCTCGAACTCGTGCAGGTGGCCTACCACCCATTCGTCCACCGGTTCGTGCATGAGCAGCACTTCCAGGCCTTTTTTGCGCAGCAACTCCAGGTGCGGGCTGTGTTTGGCGGCATTGAAGTTTTCGGCGGTGATGTAGTAAATCCTGTCCTGGCCGTGCTTCATGCGCGCGACGTAATCGTTCAATGAAACGCTTTGCTGTTCGGTATCATGATGCGTGGAGGCGAAGCGCATCAGCTTGGCGATCTGCTCGCGGTTGGCATGGTCTTCCACCACGCCTTCCTTGAGCACGCGCCCGAACTCTTTCCAGAAGGCGGCATACTTTTCCGCGTCGTTCGCCGCCATGTCTTCGAGCAGCCCCAGGATGCGCTTGGTGGCCGCGGCGCGGATGCTGTCTATGATCTTGCTGCCTTGCAGGATTTCGCGCGACACGTTGAGCGGCAAGTCGTTGGAGTCAATCACGCCACGCACGAAGCGCAGGTAGCGCGGCAGCAGGTGCTTGTTGTCCTCCATGATGAACACGCGCCGCACGTAGAGCTTCACGCCGTGGGCGCTGTCGCGCTCCCATAAATCGAACGGCGCGTGCGCGGGGATGTATAACAACAGCGTGTATTCGAGCTTGCCCTCGACGCGGCTGTGCAGCTGCGCGAGCGGGTTTTCGAAGTCGTGCGCGACGTGTTTGTAAAATTCGTTGTATTCCTCGGCGCTGATATCGCTCTTGGCGCGCGCCCACAGGGCCGAGGCGCGATTCACGGTTTCTTCGCCCGCCTTGTCCTTGCCTTCCGCGGGCAGCAGGATGGGCGCGTTGATGTGGTCGGAGTATTTGCGGATGACGGCGCGCAGCCTGAGGCCGTCCAGGAATTCATCCTCGCCCTCGCGCAGGTGCAGCGTGACCTCGGTGCCACGCGCGGGTTTTTCCACGGTCTCGATGCTGTAATCGCCCTCGCCTGCGGATTCCCAGCGCACGCCGTGTTCGGGGCCTAACCCCGCACGGCGCGTGGTGAGCGCGACCTTGTCCGCCACGATGAAGGCGGAGTAGAAGCCGACGCCGAACTGTCCGATGAGGTGGGCATCCTTGGCCGCGTCGCCGGAGAGTTTGTCGAAAAATTCACGTGTGCCGGACTTGGCGATGGTGCCGATGTTGGCGATGACCTCCTCGCGCGACATGCCGATGCCGTTGTCGCTGATGGTGACGGTGCGCGCAACCTTGTCGCAGCTCACGCGGATTTTGAGGTCGCTGTCGCCTTGGTACAAAGCATCGTCGGCGAGCGCCTCGAAACGCAGTTTGTCCAGGGCGTCGGAGGCGTTGGAGATCAACTCGCGCAAAAATATTTCCTTGTTGCTGTACAGCGAATGAATCATGAGTTTCAGCAATTGCCGGACTTCGGTCTGAAAACCCAGGGTTTCCTTGTGTGTGGCGACAGTCATCGTGATGTTGCTCCTTTTACGATATGGGGAAAATTATACCGTAATGGAGATGAATCGCGCCGCTTCAAGCGTTTTGCCATGCGGGCCCGAAACAGGTAAGCTTTACGCAAAAAACAGGAGTGCGTTTCATGCCATTGCCGTTGATACTCGAACCCGCCACGCTGGAACAACATCTGCACGAGGCGGGAATGTTGATTGTGGATTTATGCAGACCGGAGGTGTATGCGCGCGGCCATATCCCCGGCGCGGTGCACCTGGAGTACGCGCAGATTGTCGCGGCCAGGCCCCCGGTGATGGGGCTGCTGCCGGATAGCGCGCACTTAAGCCAGGTGTTGTCGGGCATCGGACTTACGCCGGAGCGCCACGTCGTGGCTTACGACGACGAGGGCGGCGGCAAGGCATGCCGCCTGTTGTGGACGCTGGACGTGATCGGACACAAGCATTTTTCGCTGTTGAACGGCGGCCTGCGCGCCTGGATGGCGGAAAACCGCCCGCTAAGCAGCGAGCACGGCGTGGCCAAAACCGGCAACTATCAGGTCGGGGGGCTTAACGAGGGCGCGCAGGCGGATAAAGACCATATCCTCGCGCATCTCAATGATCCCAAGGTGGCATTGCTGGATGCGCGCACGCCGGGCGAATTTCGCGGCGTGGACAAACGCGCCGCGCGCGGCGGCCATATCCCCGGCGCGGTGAACATGGACTGGACGCTGACGATAGACGCGCAGAATCACACACGCCTGAAGCCGGAGGCCGCGTTGCGCGCGCAGCTTGCGGCGCTGGGCGTGACGCCGGACAAAGAGGTCATCACCTATTGCCAGACGCATCACCGCTCCTCGCATACCTATATCGTGCTCAAGGCGCTCGGTTATCCGCGCGTCAAGGGTTATCCCGGCGCATGGTCGGAGTGGGGCAATGACCCCGCGGCGCCGGTGGAGTAGTCCTGCTGTAGATTCCAGCGCCGCAACTCGACGTAGCGTACGCCCTGCGGCGTGGGTTGCGACTCCATAAGGGAAAAACCGCGCGCCTCCCACTGGAGCGGGGTAATGCGCGCCCCTTTCAAGGCGCGCGCCTTGCGCGCCAAAGTGATATGCGGCGCGTAAGGGCGCGTGTCCACGGTGAAGCCGAAACGCGCGGCTATCGCATTGAGTTGTGCGACCAGTTGACTCAACTCAGGTGGCGTCACCGTGGAGCCCAGCCACACGATGTGCGGCTTGGGCCAATAGCCGGTTTGATCCAGCGTGAGGGTAAAGGCGGCGGCTTGCACGCTGTCGCAGGCGCGCTCGATATCAAGCCGCGTGTTCGCATCCGTGCTGCCGAGAAACACCAGAGTGAGATGCAGGTTGCCGGGTGCGACCGGCGCGCCGTTTATGGCCAGCTCGTTGCATAACCTGATGAACCGTTCATGCAGCGTTGCGTCCGGCAGCAGGGCGAAAAACAAACGCTGCGTAGCGGGTTTTTCATTCATTCGGCGGCGAGAAAATCCAGCACGCCCTGCAAGGCCGATTGCACCGCGGCGCGGCGTACCGCTTCGCGGTCGCCGCTAAAATGTCCGGTGTGGCTCAGTGTTTCTCTCCCCTTTCCGGCCCAGGCAAGGCACACCGTGCCGACGGGCTTTTCCGGTGTGCCGCCGGAAGGCCCCGCGATGCCGCTCACCGCGAGGCTCACCTGCGCGTGACTGTGCGTAAGCGCGCCCTCGGCCATTTCGCGTGCGGTTTGTTCGCTCACCGCGCCGCGCGTTTCAAGCGTCGCGCAGGCAACGCCCAGCATTTCGTGTTTGGCGATGTTGGTGTAAGTTACGAAGCCGCGCTCAAACCATTCCGAGCTGCCCGGGATGGAAGTTATCATTTGCGCGATGTAGCCGCCGGTGCAGGACTCGGCACAGGTGAGCATCACGCCGCGCTTCTTCAGCAGGACGCCGGTTTGGCGGGCAAGAGTGGTGAGAGTTGTGTCGTCCGGTACATTCATGGAGGCACAAAAGGCCGCTGCGTGAGGAGGCTATGCGCGGCCTTACTGATACGGCCGATGCGCGCTCTGTGCGGGCGCGTACCGGCTGCTGAGCGGTATATGCCGGCTGGCAGGGACGCTGCCAACCGGCATTGCAAAATTACTCGCTTGATCCGCCCGCGGACTCGCCGCCGCCCTCAGCGGGCTGCTCCATGGTCTGGCCGCCTTCTTCACCGGCCGGCGCAGTGGCTTCTTTCTTTTCGCACGCGGCAAGACCGATCGCGATTACCAAAGCACCCAACAACATCAGGAATTTTTTGCTCATCGTATTACCCCTTGTGTGGTTTTAGGAAGGCATGACGCCCTAAAAAATTTAACATGCCCAAGCGGTGCTGGCAAGCACATATGTTCTCCACCCGCCAGCCTGGTATGTAGTGCTAAAACCGGCTTCAGCGTATTATCGGGCAGAAGCGGCGGCACCAACCGGCAAAAGTCGGCACATGTTGGGTCAAATATTTGACCAAGTCATCCTCGACACGGGTGGGCCCATGCAACAGATTGTTTTATAATGAATTATAAATGTGTGACAACTGGCACAACTTTAGCGTGGATTTAACTGATGAAGTTAGTTGAGACAGCTTAATGGCAACTTTACAGCAGATAAAAACGGTTGATCTGAAGCGGGCGTCCTATGACGCGCGCCGGCGCAGCCGCGGTTACGGCGGCGCGCCGAGCGCGCAGAAGGTTGCGCAGAGAATCACCGCTACGCTGCAAACGACGCTGGACGTACCCAAGGTAATTGAGATATTCGCCGAGGAAGCGCGCTCCTGCGTGCCATTTGACGCCGTCGCCTATGAAAACAGCGCTGTTGTGCATCTGGGCCAGGCGGCGCGCCACTCGTGCAGTTACAGCCTGACGCTGGCCGGAGAAGAACTCGGCCAGCTTGTCTTTACGCGCAGAAGGCACTTCAGCGCGTCAGAGACCGCTCAACTCGAAGATTTACTGTGCAGTCTGGTCTACCCGCTACGCAATGCCCTGCTGTATCACGAGGCGCTCAAGGCGGCATTCATGTACCCGCTTACCGGGGTGAATAACCGCGCCACCATGAACCCCACGCTTAACCGCGAAATCGAAATGGCGCGCCGTCATACCACGCCGCTGTCGCTGGTGA
>JAMCTV010000127.1:7266-9461 GCA_023381235.1 Gammaproteobacteria bacterium | reverse complement strand
CCTCGGCGCCGAAGGCAAAGGCATGCGCCGCCTCACGCGCGAACACTGTGATACACTGGTGCGTATCCCAATGCGCGGCACGGTGCAAAGCCTGAACGTATCAGTGGCCACGGCGGTGTGCCTGTTCGAGGCCGTGCGCCAGCGCGGCTGAGCACCGCTTTCCGGGGGTGCTTTTCATGTCGCGGGCTTTCAGTTAAAATATCTACTGATGTCAATCCTTGCCTCACCGCCTGGACGGGAGGCTTTACAGCCATAAGGAAAGTTAATGCGACACTATGAAATCGTGTTTCTGGTCCACCCTGACCAGAGTGAGCAGGTGCCTGCCATGATCGAGCGTTATCGCGCGATGATCGAGGGCAAAGGCGGGCGCGTCCACCGGCTCGAAGACTGGGGCCGTCGCCAGTTGGCCTATCCCATCCACAAAATCCACAAGGCGCACTACGTGCTGATGAACATCGAGTGCGGCCAGGAAAGCCTGAATGAGCTGACCAGCGCGTTCCGCTTTAACGACGCCGTAATCCGTAATCTGGTGATCAGTTGCGAGAGCGCGGTCACCGAGCCTTCCGCCATGCTCAAGGCCAAGGATGAGCGTGACCGTACGCGCACCGATGAGGGCGAAGAGGCGGAAGTGGTTGAGATCGAGAGGGTGGATGAAGAGCCGGCTGAGGCCGTGCAAGGTCAGGGGGCCTAACATGTCACGTTTTTTCCGGCGTAGAAAATACTGCCGCTTCACCGCGGAAGGCATCAAACAGGTTGATTACAAGGACCTCGCGATTTTGAAAAATTATACCGGCGAAACCGGCAAGATCGTACCGTGCCGCATCACCGGCACCAAGTCGCGCTATCAGCGCCAGCTCAACAAGGCCATCAAGCGCGCCCGTTTTCTGGCGCTGATTCCTTATAGCGATTCGCATTAAGCACAGCAAGTGCGTACGATTGAGGATTGAATTATGGATGTCATTTTGTTGGAGAAAGTGCATAACCTGGGCAATCTTGGCGACAAGGTCTCCGTGCGCCCCGGTTACGGCAGAAATTACCTTATCCCGCGCGGCAAGGCCGCGCCTGCAACGGCGCAGAATCTGAAGAAATTCGAGGAACGGCGCGCGGAGCTGGAGAGGACGGCCAAGGAGGCGCTGGCCGCGGCCGAGCAACGCGCCGAGGCGCTGCGCGCCCTGGGCAAGGTGACGGTCACGTCCAAGGCGGGCGAGGAAGGCAAGCTGTTCGGCTCGGTGGGCACGGTGGATATCGCCGAGGCGCTCACCCAGGCCGGAGCCAAGGTTGAAAAGCAGGAAGTACGTTTGCCCGCCGGTCCGTTGCGCGTGGTGGGTGAATATGAGGTCGGCATCCATCTGCACCCTGATGTCAACGCGCAGATCACCGTGGTGATTACGCCTGAAGCTTGACGTAACTCGTCGTTAGCAGCGCTGCGCGACAGGCGTCCGCCCGGAACCCAGGCTGGAAAGGAGACGCATGCAAGAGTTGGTCTATTCGCGCACGCGCGGCCTCGATAGCGAAACCGCGCAGCTCAAGACACCGCCTCACTCGATCGAGGCCGAGCAGTCGGTGCTGGGCGGCCTCATGCTCGACAACCGCTCCTGGGATTACATCGCGGACCTGGTGCGGGAAGAAGATTTCTACCGGCGGGATCACCGCCTGATCTTTCGCGCCATCTCCAGCCTGGCCGAGCGCTCGCAGCCTTATGATGTGGTAACCCTCTCCGAGTGGCTCGACAGCCATCGGGAGCTGGATAACGCCGGCGGGCTGGCTTATCTCGCCACGCTCGCCAAAAACACCCCCAGCGCGGCGAACATCAAGGCCTACGCCACGATCGTGCGCGAGCGCTCCATCCTGCGCCAACTCATCGAGATCGGCGCCGGCATCACTACTCAGGCCTATCAACCGGAAGGACGCAACAGCGCCGAACTGCTGGAACAGGCGGAGCGCCTGATCTTCGGCATCGCCGAGGGCAGCGCGCGCGGCCGGCGCAGCTACAGCGCGATCAAGGACCTGCTGGTGCGCGTGGTGGACCGCATAGACACACTCTCGCAGCAAGGCGGCGCGCTCACCGGCGTGTCCTCCGGATTCTCCGACATAGACGAGATGACGGCGGGGCTGCAAAACACCGATCTCATCATCGTGGCGGGGCGGCCCTCGATGGGGAAGGCCCAACCCCTGGATGCCAGAATCAAGACCAT
>JAMCTV010000127.1:0-7256 GCA_023381235.1 Gammaproteobacteria bacterium | reverse complement strand
GACCATATCGGGTTGGAAAACTATGGGAGAGTTACGTCTTGGTGACGAACTGGCTTCAGTTGACGGTCGGCGCTCCTTGGTAAGCGGGCTCTTTCCGCAAGGGAAGAAACAGGTGTTCCGAGTCAGGTTCTCGGATGGCAGAAGCACGGAGTGTTGTGCCGAACACCTCTGGCGTGTGCATTACCGAGGGTGGCCGCAGCCACGTGTATTGTCCACGGATCAAGTGGCTACTTTACTTACCAAGGCGCGTTACAAGCATCGGTTGTGGATTGATACGCCGAACGGAGAATTCGGGCATGCCGAGGCCTTACCGTTGGACCCCTGGCTGCTCGGCGCTTTACTGGGTGATGGGAAACTATCTGGCAGTTCGGTCGTGTTTTCAACAGCGGCAACCGAGATGTTAAATAGGCTTCAGGAGCGTGCTGGAGAAGAGTTCACTTTGCGCGCCGCGGGTGGTTATGATTACCGCATTGTACAAAGCGCCGGGCATCATCATTCGGGCATTCGGGGTTACACCCCGAATGCGATCAAAGAGGCGCTTCACGGGCTGGGTTTATGGGACGTGTTGAGCGAGGAAAAATTCATCCCCGGCGCATACCTGGGTGCTTCGCGCTCTGTCCGTCTCGATGTGCTAAGAGGATTGATTGATACTGACGGGTGGGTGGAGCGCTGGGGCAGTGTCCGTTTCGGCACTTCGAGCGAACGCCTGGCGCGAGATGTCGCCGAACTGGTGCGCTCGCTTGGAGGGTGGTGCACGATACGCAATCGCCGCCCGACTTATACTTATAAGGGCGAGCAACGTATCGGCAAGCCATCCTTTGTTTGCAATATCCACCACCCAGACCCTCAGTCTCTCGTCCTGCTCAGCGACAAGCTTGGCCGTATCACTGGCAAGCCACGACGCAATTGGCGGCCGGTGTTTCTATCCGTCGAGCCGACCCGCATCGCCGGGGCTCAATGCATCTCCGTGACCCACCCTGACCATCTGTATATCACGGATGACTACGTGGTGACTCACAATACCTCATTCGCCATGAATATTGCGGAGCACGCGGCGATCAAGGAAAAAACTCCCGTCGTCGTATTCAGCATGGAAATGTCGGCGGAACAACTCACCATGCGCATGATGTCTTCGCTCGGCCGCATAGACCAGCACAAGGTGCGCACCGGCCGATTGGATGACGACGATTGGCCGCGGCTTACTTCATCGGTGAATATTCTCGATCAGACCTCGATCTTCATAGACGATACCCCCGCGCTGTCGCCCGCCGATCTGCGCGCACGCGCGCGGCGCTTGAAGCGCGAGCACAACATCGGCATGGTGGTGGTGGATTACCTGCAACTGATGCAGGTGACCGGCACGCAGGAGACGCGCACCAACGAAATCTCCGAGATTTCGCGTTCGCTCAAGGCGCTGGCCAAGGAACTGCAGGTGCCGGTGATCGCGCTGTCGCAGTTGAATCGCAATCTGGAACAGCGCCCCAACAAGCGTCCGGTGATGTCGGATTTGCGCGAGTCGGGCAGCATCGAGCAGGACGCCGACGTCATCATGTTCATCTACCGTGATGAAGTTTACAACGAAGACAGCAAGGACAAAGGCATCGCCGAGGTCGCCATCGCCAAACAGCGCAACGGCCCCACCGGCACGGTGCGTCTCACCTTCCTCGGCCAGTACACGCGCTTCGAGAATTACATCCCCAACGTCTATCCATAACAGCATGCGCAGGGAGCTTGCATGACGCCGGTGGCGCAGGCGCGCGTTGATCTCGGCGCCTTGCGCCACAATCTCGCGCGCGCGCGCGCGGCGGCGCCGGGCGCCAGGGTGATGGCGATCATCAAGGCCGATGCCTACGGTCACGGTATGTTGCGCGTGGCGCGCGCGCTGCATGACGCCGACGCCTTCGGCGTGGCGCGGTTGGAAGAGGCCTTGAGCCTGCGCGAGGCGGGCATCGCCCAATCCATCGTTTTACTGGAAGGCGTGCTCGACGCCGCGCAACTGAACGCCGCTGCGCATCAGGACTTGAGCCTCGTGCTGCATCACGCCGCCCAGGTGGAATTGATCGAACACGCGGCGGAGAGTCTGCCGCCGGTGAAAATATGGCTCAAGCTGGACAGCGGCATGCACCGCCTGGGTTTTGCGCCAACGGAAATTCCCCGCATCGTGCAGCGCCTGAAACATGCAAAAAAGATTATTGCTCCGCTGCGCTTCATGACCCACCTTGCCAACGCCGATGAGCGCAATGACGCGACTACCCTGCGTCAAATGGAGGTTTTCCAAGCCGCGCTGACGGGCATTGAAGGCGAACGCTCCATCGCCAACTCCGCGGGTATTCTGGGCTGGCCGCAAACGCACGCCGACTGGGTGCGCCCCGGCATCATGCTGTACGGCGTCTCACCGTTTTTAAACGACAGCGCCGAGGCGCACGGCCTGCGCTCGGTGATGACGTTAAGCTCACGTCTCATCGCCCTGCGCCAGAATAAGAAAGGCGACGCCATAGGTTATGGCGGGAGTTATGTGTGTCCGCGTGACATGCTCATAGGCGTGGTGGCGATCGGTTACGGCGATGGCTATCCGCGTCACGCGGCAACAGGCACGCCGGTGTTGGTGAACGGACGTCGCGTTACACTGGTTGGGCGGGTTTCGATGGACATGATTACCGTAGATTTGAGCGCGCAGCCGCAGGCAAAGGTAGGCGATCCGGTAATATTGTGGGGTGAGGGATTGGCGGCGGAAGAGGTGGCGCATTGCGCCTCTACCATTCCCTACGAACTGCTGTGCGGCGTGGCGCGCCGGGTGACGTTTAGCGAATCCTGATGGCCAGGGATAAACTGCTCTATAGCTGCAACGCCTGCGGCGCGCAAAGTCCCAAGTGGGCGGGGCAGTGCCCGGACTGCGGTGCATGGAATACGCTGACTGAGACGCTGGTCAGCGGCAATACCGGCCGCCACGCGCGCTACGCGCCGTTGAGTGCGGCATCCAGCGTGGTTGAGATGGCCGAGGTGCCGCACCAGGACGAGGCGCGGCTCGCCACCGGCGTGGCCGAACTGGATCGCGTGCTGGGCGGAGGGCTGGTGATCGGCTCGGTGGTATTGATCGGCGGCGATCCCGGCATCGGCAAGTCCACATTGTTGCTGCAAACGCTGGCGGCGTTGAGTGAGCGCTTGCAGGCGCTTTATGTCACCGGCGAGGAATCGCTGCAGCAGGTCAGCGTGCGCGCGCAGCGCCTGGGATTGCCGGGCAAGAAGTTGCGCCTGCTGGCCGAGACTCAGGTGGAGCGTATATTGGAAGCGGCGGCGCGTGAGCAGCCGCGCGTGATGGTGATAGATTCAATTCAGACCCTGTACACCGATCTGTTGCAGTCCGCGCCGGGCTCGGTAGCGCAGGTGCGCGAGAGCGCCGCGCAACTGGTGCGTTACGCCAAGCACGCGCACTGCGCCTTGTTTCTAGTGGGGCACGTCACCAAGGAAGGCACGCTCGCCGGGCCGCGCGTGCTGGAGCACATGGTGGACACGGTGCTGTATTTCGAAGGCGACAGCGGCAACACGTTTCGTTTGATACGCGCGGTGAAAAACCGTTTCGGCGCAGTGAACGAGCTCGGCGTGTTCGCCATGACCGACAAGGGGCTGCGCGAGGTGACCAATCCCTCGGCGATTTTTCTGTCGCGCCACGAACAGCCGGTGCCGGGCAGCGTCATCATGGTCACGCGCGAGGGCAGCCGGCCGCTGCTGGTGGAGGTGCAGGCGCTGGTGGATGAAAGCCAGGGCGGCAATCCGCGCCGCGTTACGCTGGGACTGGATCAAAACCGGCTTGCCATGCTGCTCGCGGTGCTGCACCGGCACAGCGGCGTGGCGATGTACGATCAGGATGTGTATGTGAACGTGGTGGGCGGAGTGCGCGTGAGCGAGACCGCGGCCGACCTCGCGGTATTGCTGGCGGCGTTATCCAGTTTACGCAATCGCCCCTTGCCGTCTGATCTGGTGGTGTTTGGCGAGGTGGGCCTGGCGGGCGAAATCCGCCCGGTGCAGAGCGGCGAGCCGCGCCTGCGCGAGGCGTTCAAACACGGCTTCAAGCGCGCCGTCATCCCCAAGGCCAATGCGCCCAAGTCGGGTGTCAAAGGGATGGAGATTATCGCCGTGCAGCGTTTGAGTGAGGCGCTGGAGGTGTTGCGCTGACCGTTGCGACGCCCGCTCCCACTGCCCCAGCAGACCCAGCTCACGTTGCAGTTGGGCGGGATCGCCGAGATTGAGTTCCACCAGACGCTTTAAGTGGCTGATACTGTCGAGGTCAATGTGATCGCAGTGCAGCCCAAGCCGTGTGGCCAAGGTATGCGCCAGCGTGACCTGCATACTGATTTGGCTATCGTCATCCAGGCTTAATGTCAGGACAAAGCTGGTCACGCCAATCTGCAGGGCGCTGCATGAGCGCGCCCTTGAGCGAGATGTCGAGCAACGCACCCTCCCAGTGTCCGGCCCCGTTCGACAGGCTGGCCACCCCGGTAAAACGAATGCGCGTGTGTCGGCGTTGTTCAGTGGATGCGCCGGGTTGTTTCATGCTCCGCCCCTTATACTGAATTAATTATACTAGCATAAAGCGGCAGTTTATCTGAAAAGGGGTGGAGTATGGAAATGCTGTGGCTGACAGCCGCGCTGCTATTGCTGGCCGCGCTGTGGCTGATGGG
Organism: Gammaproteobacteria bacterium; assembly: GCA_023381235.1. Taxonomy (GTDB): domain Bacteria; phylum Pseudomonadota; class Gammaproteobacteria; order SURF-13; family SURF-13; genus SURF-13. The sequence continues at coordinate 2,577 of JAMCTV010000127.1, read as the reverse complement.
GCGCCGGCTGCGTGCGGCCAATCACACGGACTGGGGATCACCCTGGCTAAATCATCTGGACGGGTTGAACCGCCTGTTTTGCCGGCATTATCACCGCTTGCGGCATGATGAGATTCCGCTGCCGGAGTATGGCCCTGCGCTGCTGGTGTCCAATCATGTGTCCGGGCTTGACGCGCTGTTGCTCATCGCCGCTGCGCGCCGTCCGCTGCGTTTTATGATGGCAACCGAGGAGTATCAGCGCTTCGGCCTTACCTGGCTGTTTCGCGCGGTTGGCTGCATCCCGGTGTCGCGCGAACGCAATCCGGAGTCGGCGTTGCGCGAGGCGCTGCGTGCATTGGAAGCGGGCGAGGTGGTGGCGCTGTTTCCGCACGGACGGATACAGCTTGATGACGACCCGCAGCGGCCGCTCAAGGGCGGCGTGCAAAAACTGGCGGAGAAGAGCGGCGCGGCGATTTATCCCGTGCGAGTGCACGGCGTGCGCGGACTGGGTCGCACGCTGCCCGCCGTGTGGCTGCGCAGCCGCGCGCGCATCATCAGTTACGCGCCGCTGCGACGTGACGCACACACGGACTGTTTACAGCGCCTGGCCGCCGTGTTGAACGGCAGGACGATGGTCTAAAGCTTTCATCAGAGACTGAGATTTAAGTGGGTTTTTGCAATATAGGAAACAAGCTGCCATAGCGCCAGCAGGCCGCCCGCCACGCCTGCCGCTATAACCAGGCCGATTAACAGCATGGGAGGCGAGGCTGTTGCCTGGGCGACGTTTTCACCGATTTTTCCTCTGAAGATAAATCCGACTATCCAATCGAGGAGTACGTAGAAGGGTATGCTTAGCACAACAATGATGACCCAGTCCTGCCAGGCGGTGGGCCAGTTCGGGTAAATATAGACGGCCAAGCCGGCGTAAAACACCACGGCCAGCAGCAGCCGGCAACTGATCCTGAATGTAATCAGTCCCGGTTTTTTCTTTTTGCCAGGTGCGCTCATCGTCACCCCCTTATCTATCAAAGGCAGATACTTCGATGAAACCACTCAAGTTATTTTGATTCAGAATAGCACGGACGCGCAAGACGCTCCATTACGATTTTATCACCAGTGCGGCGCGCTCAGGACCGCACTCCGGCAGCAGCGGGCGCACGACCATGCCGTACCAGCCGAGATCGTCGCCTTTGTACGGCAGCACGCCGGAAACAAATAAAAACTGCCGTGCGCGGGTGAGCGCCACGTACAGCAGATTGGCTTCCTCACGTTGTTCGGCCCGCTCATGCCGTTCGAGCAAGTCACGCGTCACGCTGTCCTGTGCGGACTTTTTTCCGGTGAGCAGAAAATGGGCAGGGCGCGCCGCGCCGGAGGGCCAATCAATCAGCGCGCGGTATGGGCGCGCGCCGTGAGGCGGCGCGGCGGCGTCGGCCAGAAAGATCGCCGGCGCTTCCAATCCCTTGGCGGCATGGATGGTCATGATGCGCACCTGCTGGTCACTGTCCGATACCGCGACGGCGTTGGTTTGCAGGGCGCGCAGACGCTCACGGAACCGCATCAGGCTCGGATAGCGGCCGCTGCCGGTGTCCAGGGCAAGCTCGATAAAGCGCGTCAGGTTATGCCGCACCCTGGTTTGCAGATGCGGCGGAAACGCGGCCGTGTAACGCGCCACTGCATCGGCTTCATGATAAATGCGATCCAGCAGGTCATGTACCGGCACTTGCTGCCCCAGCGCGCGCCAGCGGCCAAGCATGGTGCGCGCGCGCGTGAGCGCGCTGCCCGGGACGAGTGTGGGAGCGAGTTCATCCAGCCGTTCACTCCACGAAGTATGATTTCTTTTGAACGCCGCGATGCGCATCAACTCCTCGTCGTCGCAGTCAAACAACGGAGAGCGCAACACCTGGGCCAGAGCCAGGTTGTCGTAAGGCGAGATCAGCGCATCGAGCAGCGCGATCATATCCATGATTTCCAGGCTGTGTGAAAACTCGTTCGCGGACGCCCCTTGATGCGGGATGGCCGCTTCACGCAGGGCGTGCTCATAGACATGCGCGTGAGTGCGGTCGCGCAGCAAAATAATAATGTCGCCGTATTCCAGGGGGGGGTTCGCGCCGGAGAGGGTTCCACTCTTTAAGGACAGGATGCGCTGCGCGATGGCGCGCGCTTCCAGCAGGCGGCGCCGGTCCTGGCGCAGCAAACGCGGCTGCAGCAGGGGATTGCGCAACGCTTGCGACGTGCAGGGATGCACAAGTGTCGCGGGAGGCAGGACGCCAGGAGCGACCGCGGGCGCGGCGGCGGCTTCTTCTGAGTCTGAAAATAGCGGCAGGATTTCCACGCGCCCCGCCATCTCCTGGCGATGGGTGTCGTGAGGGTGGAAGCCGGGCAGCCGCTCACGCAACTCGCCTGCGCCGAAAACGCGATTGAGAAAGTCCACGATGGCCGGGGCGAAGCGCCACGACTTGTCGAGGCGAACGCTGTGCGCTTGCAGCTTATTTTCCAGCCAGTCCTTGGCAGTATGCAGCAGGCGCGCGTCGGCGCGGCGGAAGCGGTAGATGGACTGCTTGCTGTCGCCCACCAGAAACACGCTGCGCAAGTGCGTTT
>JAMCTV010000126.1 GCA_023381235.1 Gammaproteobacteria bacterium | reverse complement strand
GGCGTCGGCGTTGTAAAAATATTGCGTCATGGCGCTGTTTGCGCCCGCCTCCACCTTGCGCTTGAAGTTCTGTAAGTCGTGCGCGGCGTTGCGCGCCTCCGGGTGAAACTCCGGATAGGCGGCCACCTCGATGTGAAAATGATTGCCCGTCTCGGCGCGGATGAACTCCACCAGGTCGCGCGCATAAGGCAGTTCGCCGGGCTTGGTGACGCCTGCCGGGAGGTCGCCGCGCAGGGCCACGATGTGGCGGATGCCGTGCTGTTTATAGGCATTCAGTAATGCGCGCAGTTCCGTGCGTGTGGAGGCGATGCAGGACAGGTGCGGCGCAGCTTGCAGGCCGGAGTTCTGTATCTCGGCCACGGTTTCCAGGGTGCGGTCGCGCGTGCTGCCGCCCGCGCCGAAGGTCACGGAGAAAAAGCGCGGATTGAGCCTGGCAAGTTCGGCGCGCGTCTCGCGCAGCTTGACGGCGGCGTCTTCGTTTTTGGGCGGGAAGAATTCGAAGCTGAAGACGCGTTCGTGTTGTTTTTGGGATTTCATATATCGAAACTTCATAAAAATGTAGGGCGGCTTAGCCCTTCGGCTACGCTCAGGATAAACTCCGCGTAACCCGCCAACATTCGGTGGGTTACGGCGCTTACGCGCCTAACCCACCCTACATTAATAACGATAATGTTCCGGCTTGTACGGACCGTTGACGGAGATACTCAGATACTCCGCCTGTTTCGGGGTCAGCTCGGTGAGCCTGGCGCCGAGCTTTTTCAGGTGCAGGCGCGCGACCTTTTCATCCAGGGTTTTCGGCAGCACGTACACCTTGCGTTCGTATTTATTGTAGTTCTGCCACAGTTCGATTTGCGCCATGACCTGGTTGGTGAAGGAGTTGGACATCACGAAGCTGGGATGCCCGGTGCCGCAGCCGAGGTTGACCAGGCGGCCTTCGGCGAGCACGATGAGGCGTTTGCCGTCCGGGAAGATCACGTGATCCACCTGCGGCTTGATGTTTTCCCATTTGTGCTGGCGCAGGCCCGCGATGTCTATTTCGGAATCAAAGTGGCCGATGTTGCACACGATGGCGTTGTTTTTCATGCGTTGCATGTGCGCCAGGGTAATTACGCCGATGTTGCCGGTGGCGGTGACGAAGATGTCGCCTTGATCGGCCACATCGTCCATGCGCACCACGCGGTAGCCTTCCATCGCGGCCTGCAGGGCGCAGATCGGATCAATTTCGGTGATCCACACCGTGGCGCCGAGGCCGCGCAGGCTTTGCGCGCAGCCCTTGCCCACGTCGCCGTAGCCCAGCACCACGCAGATTTTTCCGGCGATCATTACGTCGGTGGCGCGCTTGATGCCGTCCACCAGGGATTCGCGGCAACCGTATAAATTGTCGAACTTGGATTTGGTGACCGAGTCGTTGACGTTGATCGCCGGTACCTTCAGTGTGCCCGCCTTCATCATTTCATACAGGCGGTGCACGCCGGTGGTGGTCTCCTCGGACAGGCCGCGCACATCCTTGAGCAGGCCGGGATATTTCTCGTGCATTACCTGGGTCAAGTCGCCGCCGTCGTCCAGGATCATGTTGGGGCGCCAGCCGTTCGGCCCGAAGATGGTCTGGTCTATGCACCACCAGAATTCGTCCTCACTCTCGCCTTTCCATGCGAAGGTGGGGATGCCGCCCGCCGCCATCGCCGCCGCCGCGTGATCCTGGGTGGAAAAGATGTTGCACGACGACCAGCGGATCTCGGCGCCGAGCGCGGTCAATGTTTCCATCAGCACCGCGGTCTGGATGGTCATGTGCAAACAGCCCGCGATACGCGCGCCCTGGAGCGGCTTCTGCGCCGCGTACTCTTCGCGGATCGCCATCAGGCCCGGCATTTCGGTTTCGGCGATGGCGATTTCCTTGCGCCCCCATGCGGCCAGCGCGATGTCCGCGACCTTGTAGTCGGGGGTGAGATTTTTTACCGGTTGGCTGCTCATGATGAAATTTCCATTTTTAAGTTAGTTTAAACAATGCAATGGGGTTTCCAAAGGGGAGAGATGCAGTTCTCCCCTTTGGTCGCCCGCGCGGATTCACTCCGCGCGGAGCGAAATCTAATGGCCCTCAAGCCGCCTTGAGACCGGCGGCGTCGCGTAACGTGGCGGCCTTGTCGGTGTGCTCCCAGGTGAAATCAGGCTCTTCGCGTCCGAAGTGGCCGTAGGCGGCGGTTTGCCTGTAGATCGGGCGCAGCAGGTCGAGCATTTTAATCAGTCCGCGCGGGCGCAGATCGAAGTGCGCGCGCACCAGTTGCTCGATGCGTTCATCGCTCACCTTGCCGGTGCCGAAGGTCTGCACGCTGATCGAGGTGGGCTCGGCCACGCCTATCGCATAAGACACTTGTATTTCGCAGCGCTCGGCGAGGCCCGCGGCGACGATATTCTTCGCCACATAGCGCCCGGCATAGGCCGCGGAGCGGTCCACCTTGGACGGATCCTTGCCGGAGAACGCGCCGCCGCCGTGGCGCGCCATGCCGCCGTAGGTGTCCACGATGATTTTGCGTCCGGTAAGCCCGCAGTCGCCCACCGGCCCGCCGATCACGAAACGCCCGGTGGGATTGATGAAATAGCGTGTATTTTTGCTCACCCACTCCTTGGGCAGCACGGGTTTGATGATTTCCTCCATCACCGCCTCTTGCAGCTTGTCGTACGCGATGTCCGCGCTGTGCTGCGTGGACAGCACCACCGCCTCGATGCCCACCGGCTTGTGATTCACATAGCGAAAGCTGATCTGGCTCTTGGCGTCGGGGCGCAGCCAGGGCAGCCTGCCGTTCTTGCGCACCTCGGCCTGGCGTTTGACCAAACGGTGCGCGTAGGTGATGGGCGCGGGCATGAGCACGTCGGTTTCGTTGCTGGCGTAACCGAACATGAGGCCCTGGTCGCCCGCGCCTTGCTCGTGTTCCCTGGTCTCGTCCACCCCGAGCGCGATGTCGGCGGATTGCTTGCCTATGGCGGTGAGCACCGCGCAGGACTGCCAGTCGAAGCCCATGTCCGAGCTGTTGTAGCCGATGTCCTTGATGGTCTGGCGCGCCACGGCGGACATGTCCACCACGGCCTTGGTGGTGATCTCGCCGGCCAGGAGCGCCATGCCGGTGGCGACCAAAGTCTCGCACGCCACGCGCGCGCGCGGGTCCTGGGCCAGGATCGCGTCCAGAATGGCGTCCGAAATCTGGTCGGCAACCTTGTCGGGATGGCCTTCGGAGACCGACTCCGAGGTAAACAGATAGTTATTGCTCATTTACATTCCTCGTATGCCCTGCTCAGGCTTATCAAGATAAAGTCCATTAGTTTAACCTGTTCCCAATTATTTTCCATGCGCACCATAAATCATCCTCATCT
>JAMCTV010000125.1 GCA_023381235.1 Gammaproteobacteria bacterium | reverse complement strand
GAAACGCGCAATCTCACCCAGGCGCTGAGGCGTCCCGAAGTGCGCGGACAATGGGGTGAAATGACGCTCAAGCGCCTCGCGGAACTGGCGGGCATGGTGGAGTACTGCGATTTTTACGAACAGGAACACACCGCCACGGAAGACGGCGCGGTCCGCCCCGACATGATTGTGCGCATGCCGGACGGACGCGAGATCGTGGTGGACGCCAAGACGCCGCTCGACGCCTATCTCAGCGCGGTGGAGGCCACGGACGATGCGGCGCGCGACAAATATCTGCAACAGCACGCGCGCAAGGTCGCGGAGCGCGTGAAGGAACTGGCCGGCAAGGGCTATTGGTCGCAGTTTCCCAATGCGCCCGATTTTGTGGTGCTGTTCATACCCGGCGATCAGTTTCTCAGCGCCGCGCTGGATATTGACCGCGACCTGATGGAAAACGCCTTGCGGCAGAAGGTCATCCTCGCCACGCCGACCAGTTTTGTCGCCCTGCTGCGCGCCGTCGCCTACGGCTGGCGCCAGCAGAGCCTGGCCGCCAACGCGGAGAAGATACGCGACCTGGGCAACGAGCTTTACAAGCGGCTCACCACGTTCACCGAACACCTGTCCAAACTGGGCAAGAATCTCGCCTCCGCGACCGAGAGCTACAACAAGACGGTCGGCTCGTTTGAGCGCCAGGTGCTGCCCGGCGCGCGCAAGTTCGTCGAGATGGGCATCCATGGCGAACAGGCCATAGCGGCGCCGGAGCCTGTGGAAAGCTCACCGCGCGCGATCAGCCGGGACAAGGCGGACGGCTGAATGTCCGCCGCATGATGCTGCAGGAAGGCTACTGCCGGGACAAGGCCGCGCCGCCCGGTTCAACGCTGTACTACAGTCTGCTGTATGCGCCGCAACCGCAACGCGACGCCATCACCGCGCTGCACGCCTTGCGCCAGGAACTGCTGGACGTGCTGAATGAATGCAGCGATCCCGCCGTCGCACGCATGAAACTGAACTGGTGGCGCGATGAACTACAGCGCACCTTTCAAGGCCATGCGCAGCATCCCGTGACCAAGGCGCTGCTGCCTCTCACGCAGCGCCACACTCTCCCCGTTGAGCAGTTTCTGGAAATCCTGGACGGCGTGCACATGGGGCTGGACGTCGCTCACTACAACTCCTTCAAGGAACTGCTGCTCTACTGCCATCGCGTAAGCAGCATGGTGACGCTGATGAGCGTGGAGATTCTGGGATATACCGAGCGCGCCACGCTCAAATTCGCCAACGATCTGGGCGTGGCGCTGCAACTGGTGCGTTTCATAAGGGACTTGCGCCAGGATGCGCTGCGCGGGCGGCTTTTTATACCGCTGGATGAAATGAACCGTTTTGGAGTGAACTTCAGCAACCTGAAAGAAAACACGGCAGGCGATAAGCTCAAGGAACTGATAAAGTTCCAGGCCCAGCGCGCGCACGAGTACTACGGCAAGGCCCTCGCTCAACTGCCCGAAGCTGATCGTTACCGGCAGCTCCCCCTGCTCACCGAGGCGAAACTCTATTTCGCATGGCTCGATGAGCTGGAACGCAACGATTATCACCCGCCGGGACAGCGTATGGCGCTCACCCCGTTACGCCAGCTTTGGATCGCCTGGCGCACCCTGCGCGGCGAACGGCGCTTGCGCAAATCCGCCGCCGCAACGTAACCGTTAACCGCCTGTGCGCTTGAGGTAATCCGTCAAATTGTCCGGCTTATAGGCCGGGACGGTTTTGTAGCGGCGCATCGCATCGGGATGGACCTTCTCCTCGGCGTTTTCACACAGACCGATGGGGCGATGGTAGTCGGGTGTAAGTTTGTAAAGCCCCGTCTTTGAGTCGCGCAACTCGCCATCCCATCCGGGGGCGATGTTTTCCCTGATGTAGTCCTCGTCAAAGGCAAGCCCCGCGCCTTGCGCCTTTTCCTTCATCCACAGGAAGGTGGTGTCGGAAAGACCGCTGTCCTCGTAACCACCGCCGACGTTGGTATGCACACCGGCAAACCACACTTGTTCCAGTTTTTGACCCACCGCGTGCGGCGGCTGCTGCCAGATGCTCGGCGCAAACGGCGCGCGCTTCTCGTCTATCGCCAGCGCCTGATAGGCGTGATCCACGTAACTGCTCAGCTTCACGTCGTGAAACTCCAGCCCCATCAGCCTGTTCATGTAACGCATGCCGCGCAGCGGGATGCCCAGCGCACCCACGGTGTCCCACACGCCGATGCATTTAATACGCACTTCGTGCGCGTACATCCTGCGGAATATCTGTGCTTCAACCGAATTCGGATTGGATTGATCGTCTCTGCGACGATACAAGGCATAAGCCTGCTGGAATTTATCTGCGTGTTCCTTTTTCAGCAACCCGCAGTTGCGCATCAGCCCGGCGGTGCTTCTCGCGGTATAAGCGCCGGCTGAAACCAAACAGATAAATCTCGTCGTCCGGCTCATAGTTTTCCACCAGAAACCGGTACGCATCCTCGATATTTTCTGACAAGCCAGCGCCAAAGGCCCCGCCCCTCATGCGATCCCACCAATGCGTGCCCACGCCCTTGTCGTAGAAAACCCGTTGCTCCATTCCGCGCGCATCCTGGCGCGCCACCGCCAGCGCCATCTTGGCCACGTTACTCGGCCTGATCTGTCCCCGGTCTTTCTGGTCGGGCGTATTCCATGTGCCGTCAGAACAGATGACGATGCGCTTAGGCATGACGAATCCTCTTATGTAAACTAGGCCTACAAGATGAGTAATCTGTTATTTAGGTTGTCCACACGTCATTTTCAAACACACCCTAGAGCAGAGCATTGAACTCATCAATACTGAGATTGGCTTGATGCAGGATGGCACGCAAGGTGCCTCAATCAAGTTCTTTATGGTCAGGAACTACCAATTGAGCAAATGGTTGATTGCGGCGCAGGATGATATGGCTGCCGTGTTGACGTTTTTGGTAAAAACCAACTTTAGCCAAGGCTTTTACACAGTCCCGGCCTGACAGCCTGGGCAATTTACTCACACGGCAACCAGCAGGGTGTCGAAGTGTTCTTCGGGAATGGGCAGGCCATCCTCTTGCAAGGCGGCGATATATCCTTCTATCGCCTCTTTGATGTGCTCGATAGCTTCTTCACGGGTATGGCCCTGGCTGATACAGCCGGGTAAGCTGGGACATTCTGCAATCCAGTAGCCATCCTCCCCCGCGGCAATCACGACTTGTCTCATGAGCAGAATCCTCGCTTGGCCAGGTCAGGAATCACTTTTTTAAGTTTAGCATTTTTCGAGGCAGCATGCATTTGCATCCGTGTTTATGGATAGATGGGTTGCGCTACGCTTCATCCATCCTACCGCGCTGAAACCTGTTGTTAGCCGTTAACCTTCAATAAAGTAATCACTGTCAATTTTCTTTGTTTCATACGATGTGACGGGAGTAACCCCAACATTATGGTCAATCATGAGTTGAGCTAACTGCTCGCCATCTATGAGCACGATCTTTGAATCGATTCTCACCACATATTCCTCAGCTTCACGGCTGAAGTCAGAGGTGGTGATGAAGATTCCCTTCTTCGCGCGATGCCCTTGCAGGGCGCCCGCGAATTTCTGAATTTCAGGGCGCCCGATCGTAGCCTGCCACCGCTTGGCCTGAATGTAGATGACATCAAGGCCAAGGCGATCTTCGTTAATGATTCCATCAATGCCTTCATCGCCGCTACGGCCGATGGCTTTACCGGCTTCCTTTCGGGAGCCGCCATAGCCCATTTTCACCAGTACGTCGATGACGAGGCGCTCGAAGAAGGAAGGGGAACACTCCCTTACGAATTTCAGAAGCTCAGCCGAGAGGTCTTCGCGAAGTTTCTGATACGCGGTTTCTAGAAGCTCGCCGGGTGTTTGCAGGGTTTCTGTTTCTGCGGTTCCTGTGGTTTCATCCCGTTCTCGGTGTTTTGCTCTGAACTCTACAAACTCGGGGAATTGCTCCAAGAACTTCACATTGATATCGGATGGATTCTTGGACATGACTTCCCGACCGCGTTGGGTGATACGGAAATGCCCACGCCGCGTAGCCTCCAACAAGGCCGCCTTACTCATATAAGAACGCGCCCAGGCAACGCGGTTGTCGAACCTTGGTTGTTGTCCGCTCGGCAACAGCTCATTCTTTTCTGCGTCCGTAAGCCCGAACCTTTCAGACAAGCCCTCGATTGTTTCCCGGAGGGAATGTTCGTTTCCATCCGCAGCGAAACGGAGTAAGGGAAGCATGATTGACTGGTAATCAGGTATCGCCATGTTTAATTCTTCTGTTGTTGACGGCTAACGGGACGCGTGTTGAGACGCACCCCGAGTGATTAAAGGTAAGCTGAGTTTACCTTTAATCACGAGCGGGCGACAGCCGCGACCGGAGGGAGCGGTGAGGCTCGAACGAGGGTTGGGCGCCTCGTCAGGTATGACCGGCTTCGGCATGCAACTTGAGTCCCAGAGCCCCGATGACTTTGAGGATGGTGTCGAAACCGGGGCTACGCTCACCGGAAAGAGCTTTGTAAAGGCTCTCACGGGATAGGCCGGCATCGCGCGCAACCTGCGCCATGCCCTTCGCACGGGCAATGTCGCCTAGTGCCTTGGCAATGAAAGCGGCGTCTCCATTCGCCTCTTCGAAGCAAGCTTCGAGGTAGGCGGCCATTTCCTCAGGGGTTCTGAGGTGTTCGGCAACGTCATAGCGAGTAGTAACAGTCTTGGCCATAGTGATTACTCCGAAAGATTGCGGGCGAGGCGCAAGGCAGTCTTGATATCTTTGGCTTGAGTGCTCTTATCACCACCGGCACGGGCTCTGGCCTGGTTGTCACGTAGGTCGTCGAGCCATTGAGCAAAGACGCCGGTCTTGCGAATTTCGATCATCCGCTAACTGTAGCCATATGGCTACATCATGTCAATGGCTAAAACGGTATTGCCTCAAGTGACCAACCGGAGTGAGAGACAACTCATGTCAGGTTGAGAGGTGCGCGTCATGTCTTGCACCGGCCTCACACCAAGCTACGCAGCTTGCTCATCAGGTATCCGCCCAGCCATAGCATGGCCTCCCACAGTTGCACCGTCACCAGACCAATGAGTAAGGAGTGTACGAACATGGTTTCGATCACCTTGTCCGCGCCGAGGAAGGCCAAGGCGGGTGAGCCGGCCCAGGGGACTGTGGATGCCAGCACTTTGCGTATCAAGGGTTTCCCTTTAGATC
>JAMCTV010000124.1 GCA_023381235.1 Gammaproteobacteria bacterium | reverse complement strand
GGCAGAAACTTCCTGGTCAAGATCAACGCCAACATCGGCAACTCCGCACTCAGCTCCGGTATCGCCGAAGAAGTGGAAAAAATGGTGTGGGCTACGCGCTGGGGCGGCGACACGGTGATGGATTTGTCCACCGGGAAAAATATCCACGAGACGCGCGAGTGGATTATAAGGAATTCGCCCGTGCCCATCGGCACCGTGCCCATCTATCAGGCGCTGGAAAAGGTGGACGGCAAGGCCGAGGAACTGACCTGGGAGATTTTCCGCGACACGCTCATCGAGCAGGCCGAGCAGGGAGTGGATTACTTCACCATCCACGCCGGCGTCAGGCTGGCCTACATTCCGCTCACCGCCAAACGCGTCACCGGCATCGTGTCGCGCGGCGGCTCGATCCTGGCCAAGTGGTGTCTCGCGCATCACAAGGAAAATTTCCTCTATACGCATTTCGAAGACATCTGCGAGATCATGAAGGCCTACGACGTGAGCTTCTCGCTCGGCGATGGGCTGCGCCCCGGCTCCATCGCCGACGCCAATGATGAAGCACAGTTCGCCGAACTGAGAACCCTGGGCGAGTTGACCAAGATCGCCTGGAAGCACGACGTGCAAACCATGATCGAAGGCCCCGGCCACGTGCCCATGCACCTCATCAAAGTCAACATGGAAGAGCAACTCAAGCACTGCCACGAAGCGCCGTTTTACACCCTGGGGCCGCTCACCACCGACATCGCGCCGGGCTACGACCACATCACCTCCGGCATCGGCGCGGCCATGATAGGCTGGTACGGTTGCGCCATGCTGTGCTACGTCACGCCCAAGGAGCATCTCGGCCTGCCGGACAAAAACGACGTGCGCGAGGGCATCATCACCTACAAGATCGCCGCCCACGCGGCGGATTTGGCCAAGGGCCACCCCGGCGCGCAACTGCGCGATAATGCGCTGTCCAAGGCGCGCTTCGAATTCCGCTGGCAAGACCAGTTCAACCTCGGCCTCGACCCGGACAAGGCGCGCGAATTCCATGACGAAACCCTGCCCAAGGAGTCCGCCAAACTCGCCCACTTCTGCTCCATGTGCGGCCCGCACTTCTGCTCCATGAAGATCACCCAGGACGTGCGTGATTATGCGGCGCAGAAAGGCATGGCTGACGTCGGCTCCGCCGTGGAGCTGGGGATGGAGGAAAAGGCGCTAGAGTTCAAGCAACAAGGGGCGAGTCTCTATCAAAAGGCCTGAGCGATGGCTGCCCCCGCCGTGTGGGACCGGTTTTGTCGCTCTCGTCAGGAAAGTTCCGACCGTATAAGCACACGTGCTAACCCTCTATCCCGGCATCAAGCCTTACGTCGAGCACAGCCTGGCGGTGGAGCCGCCGCACGTGCTGCACGTGGAGGAGTGCGGCAACCCCCAGGGGTTGACGGTGCTGTTTGTGCACGGCGGTCCGGGCGCGGGGTGTGAGGCGTATCACCGGCGGTTTTTTGACCCGGTGGTTTATCGCATCATTTTATTTGACCAGCGCGGCGCGGGGCGTTCCACGCCGCATGCGGAGTTGGCGGGGAATAACACGCAGGCGCTGGTTTCCGACATGGAGCGCATACGCGAGCATCTCGGCATCGAGCGCTGGGTGTTGTTCGGCGGCTCGTGGGGCTCGACGCTGGCGCTGGTCTACGCCGAGACGCATCCTGAGCGGGTACTGGGTTTGATCCTGCGCGGCATTTTTTTGTGCCGCCCGCGCGAGATACAGTGGTTCTATCAGGATGGAGCAAGCCGCCTGTTCCCGGACTACTGGCAAGACTTCTTGCGTCCCATCCCTGAGGCCGGGCGCAGCGACATGCTGCACGGCTATTACCGGTTACTGACCGGCGCGGATGAGATCGCGCGTCTCACCGCGGCCAAGGCTTGGTCGGTGTGGGAGGGGCGTACGCTCACGCTGATTGAAAATCGCTCCATAGTGGAACACTTCGGCAGTCCGCATCATGCGCTCAGCCTGGCGCGCATCGAGTGTCATTACTTTATGCACAACAGTTTTCTTGAGGAAAACCAGATTTTGCGCGATGCGTCACGCCTGAAAAATATCCCTGGCGTCATCGTACATGGACGTTACGATGTGGTGTGTCCCCTGGAAGGCGCGTGGGAGTTGCATCAGGCCTGGCCGCAGGCGGAGTTTAAAATCATCGCCGGTGCGGGGCATGCGGCAAGTGAGCCCGGCATCGTGGATGCGCTGGTGCGCGCCACGCAGGATATGGCGAGGCGCCTGGCATGATCGCCCTGTTGCAGCGCGTGACGCAGGCGCAGGTCGCCGTCGCCGGACTGACCATCGCCCAAATCGATCAAGGATTACTGGTGTTTATCGGCGTGGAGCGTGACGATACCGAGCAACAGGCTGAGCGGTTGCTGCAACGCCTGCTGCATTACCGCGTGTTCGCAGACCAGGACGGAAAAATGAATCGCAGCTTGCTGGATGTACACGGTGGTCTGCTGCTGGTGCCGCAGTTCACCCTGGCCGCCGATACGCACAAAGGTTTGCGCCCCAGCTTCACGCCCGCCGCGGAGCCGCAGCATGGCGAGTGGCTGTTTGATTATCTGGCGCAGCAGGCGCGCGCGCAGCATGACAAGGTGGAGACGGGCCGCTTCGGCGCGGACATGCAGGTCACGCTCACCAATGACGGTCCGGTGACGTTTTGGTTGCAGGCTTAACCCAAAACACAGCAAGTTTGACACCGGTCGCGGACGGGTTCAGGATAGCTTTTTCTGTGGGAACTTTTTATCAACAAGCGTAGGCAAATACTGCACTCCCGCTTTGGAGTAATTCTACAAAGAAAAAGGAGGAAAGCCATGAAGACGTTCAAGACGCTGTTATTTTCCCTGTTGTTCGGCGCCGCTACCCTGGCCTTTGCCGCCGATGGTTCCGTCACCATCACTGCGCCCTCGGATGGCGCCACCATCAAGGCCAATACGGAAACCAAGCTGGATTATGAAATTAATCCCGGCGCGCGGGGCGATCATTTTCATATCTATATAGACGGCAAGGAGAGCGTGGTGCGCTCGCTCAAGGGCAGTTACACCCTGCCGAAGCTCAGCCCCGGCAAGCACACCATCACGCTTAAGGTGGTAGACAAAGGGCACACGCCCACCGGACCGGAAAAGACCATCACGTTGACCGCAGAGTAGGGTGCTGCTCGAAAACCTCGCCTACACCGGCGTACAACTGGCGCATAACTTTGGCGCGGTGGCGGTGGTGGCTGCCGGCGCTGCCGCGATCTGGCTCGTGCCTGAAAGCGCCCTGTTGCAGCGCAAACTCGCCAGATTGATGGCGCTGGGCTGGGTGGTGCAGGGTGTGAGCGGCGCTTCGTTTGGCGCGGTAAGCTACGGCTTCTACGGAAAATTCCCCGACATCAAAGGCATCGCCATCGCCGCGCTGGCGATAAAAATCGTCTGCGCGGTGATCGGGTTTGTCCTGGTGATGGGTTATCTGGAAAAGGCCGGGGCATGGAGCGCGGAACAACGTCACACGATGTGGCGTGTGCTAACTGTGTTCGCGTTTATCCCGATGGTGAGCGCTGCTTTCTTGCGCTGGTTTGCATGAAGGCAGGAGAAAGATACAAGATACAAGAGTAAAGCTTAATGGTGATAGCGTGTGCTGAGCTCGTGCACTGCGGCGATGAACGCCGCCGCGTGTTCGGGGTTCACGTGCTGATGGATGCCATGGCCAAGGTTGAATACGTGGCCCGTGCCTGGGCCGTAGCTGGCGAGGATGGTTTCGACTTCTGTGCGGATACGTTCCGGCGCGGCATACAGTATGACCGGGTCCATGTTGCCTTGCAGGGCGACTTTATCGCCCACGCGCGCGCGCGCGTCCTTAAGATCGGTGGTCCAGTCTATGCCCAGCGCGTCACAGCCGGTTTGCGCCATCGCCTCCAGCCACTGACCGCCGTTTTTGGTGAACAGAATCACCGGCACGCGGCGGCCGTCATGTTCGCGCGTTAAGCCCTTTACGATCTGCTCCATATAACGCAGCGAGAATTCCGTGTAGTCGCGCGGCGTGAGCACGCCACCCCAGGTGTCGAACACCATCACGGCCTGCGCGCCGGCGGCGATTTGCGCGTTGAGATAGGCCGTGACCGCACGCGCCAGCACGTCTAAAAGACGATGCATGACCTTGGGTTCGTCAAACAACATGCGCTTCACCAGCGCGAACTCCTTGCTGCCTTGCCCCTCAACCATGTAAGTGGCCAGTGTCCACGGGCTGCCCGCGAAGCCGATCAGCGGCACGCGCCCGTTCAACTCGCGCCGGATCAGGCGCACCGCGTCCATCACATAGCGCAGTTCACGTTCCGGATCGGGGACACCGAGCCTGGCCACATCGTCTGTGCTGCGCACCGGGTTTTTGAAGCGCGGGCCTTCGCCTTCCGAGAAATACAAACCCAGCCCCATCGCATCGGGAATGGTGAGAATGTCAGAAAACAGAATTGCGGCGTCGAGCGGAAAACGATCCAGTGGTTGCAGCGTCACCTCGCAGGCCAGCTCCGGCGTCTTGCACAGGGTCATGAAGTCGCCCGCCTTTTGGCGCGTGGCGCGGTATTCAGGCAGATAGCGCCCAGCCTGGCGCATCATCCACACCGGCGTGACATCCACGGGCTGGCGCAGCAGGGCACGCAGGAAACGGTCGTTTTTGAGTGGAGTCATGGTAGGGCTATTTGCGTTTGGTTTTTGGGTCGGCGTGGAGCTTTTCTGCGCCAGGCCGAGAAAGTTATAACAAGGACTTATACTTCCAGATAGTCCAATATCCCCTGCGCCGCTTCGCGGCCCTCGAATACGGCGGTGACGACTAAATCGGAGCCGCGCACCATGTCGCCGCCGGAGAATATTTTCGGGTTCGTGGTCTGGTGTTTGAATTTACCTTTTGCAGGCGCCTTGACGCGGCCCTGCGCGTCGAGTGCAACATTGAAATCTGCGAGCCACGGCGCGGGGCTGGGGCGGAAGCCGAAGGCGATGATGACGCGGTCGGCGGGGATGATCTCCTCGCTGCCCGGTACCGGCTGCGGGGTGCGGCGGCCGCGCATGTCGGGCGCGCCGAGTGCGGTGGTGACAACCTTGACGCCCTCCACCTTGCCCTTGCCCACGATCTCAACCGGCTGGCGGTTCCACAGGAACTGCACCCCTTCCTCTTTTGCGTTGGCCACCTCGCGCCGCGAACCCGGCATGTTGGCCTCGTCGCGCCGATAGGCGCAGGTGACGCTCGCCGCGCCCTGGCGGATGGCGCTGCGGTTGCAGTCCATGGCGGTATCGCCGCCACCCAGCACCACTACCCGCCGGTCTTTCATATCTATGAAGTCAGCGGGGTTTTTTTCAAAGCCCAGCGGGCGGTTGATGTTGGCGACAAGATAGGGCAGGGCCTCGTACACACCGGGCAGGGTCTCGCCGGGGAAGTCGCCCTTCATGTATTTATACGCGCCCATGCCGAGGAATACGGCGTCGTATTCATCGAGCAATGTTTTGAAAGCAATGTCCTTGCCGATCTCGGTGTTCAAACGGAATTCGACGCCCATGCCTTCCAGCAACATGCGCCGGGTTTTGACCACGTGTTTTTCCAGCTTAAATTCGGGGATGCCGAAGGTGAGCAGGCCTCCGATTTCGGGGTAACGGTCAAACACCACTGCCTTCACGCCGTTGCGCGTGAGCACGTCGGCGCAGCCGATCCCCGCCGGGCCCGCGCCGATGATGGCTATGCGCTTGCCGTTCATCACCACGCCCGACATGTCCGGGCGCCAGCCTTGTTTCACCGCTTCGTCGGTGATGTATTTTTCAATCGCGCCTATGGTCACCGCACCGAAGCCGTCGTTTAGCGTGCAGGCGCCTTCGCACAAGCGATCTTGCGGGCGCGCGCCCGCACCGGCAG
>JAMCTV010000123.1:1874-3222 GCA_023381235.1 Gammaproteobacteria bacterium | reverse complement strand
TCCGCGCGCCCGGCAAGCGCATCGAACTGCTTTTTGATGCGCGGCAGTTCGATGCGTATCCCCGCATCGCGCGCGGCGAGGTGCGGCGCGATAGGCGCGGCGAAAAAATACGGATTCACCTCGTCATAGGGCGCGCGCAGCGCTGCCTGCTCACCGAGCGACAGCGCGTCCTCGTTGCGTAACCCGGCTGCCGTTTGAATTCCACCGCAGGCCACCGGCTTGAACGCCGCCGTGCGGTAATCTGCATCGGCCAAGACCTTGAGCAAACCCAGTGCGACCCAGGTTTTCCCCACGCCGGTGTCGGCGCCGGTGATAAAAAAGCCGCGTGTCATGCGTTTTTGCGTCCGCGTAAACTCGACAGCGGAATTTTTACCATGCCATCGTGCGCCTTTTGTGGCTCAACCTCCGGCGCCCAGGCGTGGCCATAGACCACTTCATACGTTGCCGGCAGCATGCCGTTGCGGCGCAGTGCTTCATACGCCGCGTGCATGCTGCGCATGCGCGCCTTGCCGGTGAGGCCGCGCGCGCGCCCGGCGCTGACGTTGTGCGCGCCCAGGCCCTTTAATTCGCGCATCAATTTGTCCGCATCGGGATAGGTGAGGGTGAACTGTTCCACGTCCATCACGGGATTGCTGAAGCGCACACGCAGCAAGGCGTCACCGAGGTCGTGCATATCCATGAAGGCGTGCACATGCACAAATTCATCCGCGTGCGCGAAACTCGCGCGCAACTCCTTCAAGGTATCCGGCCCGAAGCTGGAAAACATGAGCAGTCCGCCGGGTGCAAGCACGCGGCGCATTTCGCTTAATGCGCGCTCCGGTTCGCCGCACCATTGCAGGGTGAGATTGGAAAACACCAGGTCCATGCTGCCACTGGCGAATGGCAGCGCCTCGGCAGCAGCGCAGGTAAAGCCGGTGCGCTTGCCGAACCACTTATCCCAGAACGGCGTGGCGCTCCACACCATGCGCAGCATGTTCAGGGAAAGATCGAGCGCCACCACGCGCGCCTGCGGGTAGCGCCGGGCGAGCATACGCGTGCTCCCGCCCGTGGCCGAACCGATGTCCAGCACGCGGCGCGGATCAAGCCTCACCAGATCAAGGCGCTGCACCATGCGCGCCCCCACTTCTTTTTGCAACGGTGCGTTGTCATCGTAAGTATGCGCGGCGCGGTCAAAGGCGCGGCGCATGAGCGCCTGGTTGATGCGGTAGCGCTGGTCCGGCGGGTTATCAGTCATGGAGCAGGGCGCGCAGCGCGCGCTGGAATTCCTGTGAGTGGGTGAGAAACGGCGCGTGCGCCGCGCCGGGGATGATGCGCAACTCGCCTCGCTTCAGATGCGCCGCCATATATT
>JAMCTV010000123.1:0-1781 GCA_023381235.1 Gammaproteobacteria bacterium | reverse complement strand
CGCCATGTATTCCTGCGCGGGCAGCGGCGCCAAGGTGTCGCGCGCGCCTGCAATAAGCAGAGCGGGTTGACTCACATCGGCAAGCATTGGGCGCAGGTCGGTATCGCGCAAAATAGCCAGCCCCGCGTGCAGCGCGTTGAGTTGCGGCTCTCCATAACGAAACACCAGGTCACGCAATTGGCGTAGCCAGACTGAGGCATGTTCAGTCGCTCCCGGCGTCCTCGATCGCTGTTCCCGACGCGATTCTACCTCCTCCATCCCTGGAGTCGTGCCTCCCGCGACATTAGTAGAACCCTTCGCTGGCGCTCTTCCCTGTACGTCAGACCCGCGTAACTGCAAGGCAAGAAAACGCTGTATGGTCTTGCGATAGTCGGCGCGCAGTTCCTCCGCAAACTGGGCAAGCTCTTCCGGTTCAATACCATGCGCCCAACCCGGCGAGGCGCTGAACTTTGGCGTACTGGCCACCAGTACCAGTTTCTTCACCCGCTGCGGGTAATGCACCGCGATATGCAGCGCCGCCATGCCGCCCAGTGACCAGCCGACCCAGACGGCTTGCGGCGGCGCGTGCTGCACCAGTTCCTGCGCCAACTGTGGCAGCCCATAAGAATCAGTATGGCAAGGCCCGGTATGGCTGCTGCGTCCATGACCGGGCAAATCCAGCACCGTCACACGAAATTCGCGCGTCAGTTCCTGCGCCGTATCCTGCCACACGGCGCTGTTCAGGCCCCAGCCATGCAGTAAAACCACGTCAGCGCCGCGGCCGGTTGTTGCGCTGTACAAACTCATCGCACAAACAGCCCGGCCAGCGTCTCCAGCAACCGATCCACCTGCTGCTCGCTGTGCGTGGCGGAGAAGGTGATGCGCAAACGCGCCTGCCCTTTGGGCACCGTTGGCGGACGGATGGCGCCAATCAAAATGCCGCGCGCGTAAAGCTGTTCGCTGATACGCAGGGTGGTTTCATTATCGCCTGTCAACAGCGGCTGGATGGGTGTCTCAGAGGGCATGAGATTGAGCCTCAACCGCGCCGCGCCGCTGCGGAAGCGGTTTATCAGTGTGTGCAGCTTTTCCCGCCGCCAGTTTTCGCTTTGCGCCAGGCGCAAACTCATGCGCGTCGCCTCGGCGACCGCGGGCGGCAAGGCGGTGGTGTAGATATAGCTGCGCGCCTGTTGAATCAGCGTCTCTATCAGTTCCTCGCTGCCGGCGACAAACGCGCCGAAGGTTCCAAACGCCTTGCCCAGCGTGCCAACCAGTATCGGCACGTCATCCGCAGTCAATCCGAAATGCTCTTGTGTTCCGCCGCCGGTTTGTCCCAGCACGCCGAAGCCATGCGCGTCGTCCAGCATGAGCCAGGCATGATGCTTTTTTGCCGCCGCCGCCAGCTCCGGGGCGGGCGCGATGTCGCCGTCCATGCTGAATACGCCGTCACTGACCAGCAGCGCGCGCTTGCCGGAGTGCGTGGCGAGTTTCCTTGCCAAGTCATTGCAGTCGGCGTGCGCGTAACGCTGCATGCGCGCGCCGGACAGCAGTCCGGCGTCTATGAGCGAGGCGTGATTCAAGCGATCTTCCAGCACCACGTCGCCGCGCCCCGCGAGCGCGCTGACCACGCCGAGGTTGGCCATGTAGCCGGTGGAAAACAGCAACGCGCGCGGCCGCCGGGTAAACGCGGCCAGTTCCTCCTCCAGCGCATGATGCGCGCTGCTGTGGCCGGAGATTAAATGCGACGCGCCGCTGCCCGCGCCATATTGCGCCGCGCCTTGCTGCATGGCCTTGATGACTTCCGG